>JAPDQV010000020.1:18802-59237 GCA_034505495.1 candidate division KSB1 bacterium
AACCCGCAAAAACTGCGCGTGGTCAATATCCGACCCAACCCTGAAAGTATTCCCATCACGTGGCGGCCTCATACTCGGGCGGAAAAGCTGCTGGTCGACCTGCGGGATTGGCTATGGCGGCCGCTAATTGAGCGCGCCGTCCGCCGCTACGGCCTCGATACGTTCGATGTTTATCAGCTCGACGGCGGTTTAGACCTCTATCGCAATGCTTCCTTCATTACCGAAATGAAGCGGCGCGGCAAAAAGGTGATCTGCTGCTATACCGGCAGCGATCTGCGCACCCGCGGCGTCATTCCGGCCGTCGATGCGATCAGCGATCTCAATGTGACCGTCGAGTTCGACCATCTTGCTTTGCATCCGCAAATTCACTACGTCGGCTTTCCCTTCGACGCCGATTGTTTTCAGCCGCATTTGCATCATGACAATGACAAGGCGGTGCGCATCGGCCATGCGCCGACCAATCGCGCCGCCAAGGGCAGCGATGTCATCATTCCCATTCTTCGTCAATTGGAAGCCGAGCTCGGAACCGAAACCGTGCTGATCGAAGGCCTGCCTTACGCGCAGGCATTGGCGCTCAAACAGACCTGCGACATCTTTGTCGATCAGATCGGCGATCTCGGCTACGGCATCAATTCGCTGGAGGCGCTGGCGATGGAAATACCGGCGTGCTCCTGTCTGGCGCCCGGATTTGCCGAACAGTTTCCCAACCATCCTTTTATCGACGTGCAGGCCGACAATCTGCGGCAGGAACTGGTCCGTCTCATTGCGCAGCCGAATCTGCGTCGGGAAATCGGCAGGAAGGGGAAAGAATGGGTCAAAGCGCATCATGATCCGGTGGAGGTCGTTCGTGCCGTTCATCGATTGGCTCAAATAGAGGATTGAGGCCATGTCGAAAGTAGTGATCATTCTATTTATCCTGACCGCTGCCGCGGTAGCCCAGTCGACGATCGTCATTTTTTCCGACAGTCCCGACGGCGATAAATATGTAGATGCTTCATGGGGTTACCGCAGAGCTCCAAGCACGCTCGAGCGGGCCGGCAACAATGACAAGTTTCCGGTCGAGACCGGCGTGGTGTATCAGGGAGCGCACAGTCTGCGGCTGCGCTGGCGCTCGAAAAGCGGTGGGGATTGGGGAATGGCCATTGCGGCAACCGGCTGGAAGCCCATGGATACGACGCTTTACGACAGTTTGGTCTATTGGATCAACGCGCCGGAGGCCGTGAGCAAAGAAGCGTTACCCGACCTCGCGCTAGAGGACGTCAACAACCAAAAGAGCCGCCGCCGGGCGCTGGGTGATTTTGTCGGCGATATCGACGGCGACCCGTCGACTTGGCAACGGGCGGCCGTGCCGTTGTCTGCTTTTCATGAAGGCGGTGTTTCGATCGATTTTACCAAGGTCAAAACTCTTTTTCATTATCAAAAAGCGGCAGACGATGTCGAGCATACCCTGTTTCTCGATGAGATTCGTTTGATCAAGGGCGGTGGAGCTGCAGAAGCACCGGACACGCCGACCGGCCTGCAGGCGTTCGGTTATGATTCGCGCATCGATCTGCGCTGGCAGCCGGTGTCCTCGCCGAATCTGGTCGGATATGCGGTGTACGGCGCCTCATCGCCGACAGGCCCGTTTCGCCGGTTGAACGCCGTCGCTCATGA
Source organism: candidate division KSB1 bacterium (assembly GCA_034505495.1). Lineage (NCBI taxonomy): Bacteria > Pseudomonadati > Candidatus Zhuqueibacterota bacterium. The sequence goes on from JAPDQV010000020.1 coordinate 20,456, forward strand.
ACCTATCTGGTTTAGCGATTTCTTTGGCGTAAACGGGGAAACGCGCTATTACTATGTCACGGCGGTCAATTATGACGGAATCGAATCCGCCCCCTCCGACACGGTATCGGCGACGACGCGTCCTATGAACGACGAAGAGCTGCTGACCTCGGTGCAGCAGGCGGCGTTTCGCTATTTTTACGATTACGCTCATCCGGTGAGCGGCATGGCACGCGAACGCAAGGGTTCGGGCGACGTCTGCACCAGCGGCGGCACCGGCTTTGGATTGATGAATGTGCCCGTAGCCGTAGAGCGCGGCTTTATTACCCGCCAGGCGGCCGCAGCGCACGTCCTCAAGCTGGTGCGCTTTTTGGCGGATAAAGCCGAGCGCCATCACGGCGCCTGGTCGCATTGGATCCACGGCACAACCGGCAGGATCATCCCCTTCAGCAAGTACGATGACGGCGCCGATCTGGTGGAAACCGCCTATCTCGTTCAAGGACTCCTCACGGTTCGTCAATATTTTGACGGCAGCAACGCGGTGGAAACGGAGATCCGCGACATCTGCACGCGGCTGTGGCGGGAAGTCGAGTGGGATTGGTTCCGCAAAGAGACGAAGGAGCCGGTGTTGTACTGGCACTGGTCGCCCAACTATGGGTGGCAGATGAACATGCCGATCCGCGGCTTTAACGAGTGCATGATCGTTTACATTTTGGCGATCGCCTCGCCGACCCATCCCGTACCCAAATCGCTTTACTATAGCGGCTGGGCAGGCGCCGGATACGTCAACGGCAGGTCCTATTACGGCATCACTCAGCCGGTCGGGCCGCCGATGGGCGGACCGCTTTTCTTTACCCACTATACGTTCCTGGGCGTCGATCCTCATGCCATGACCGACCGATTCTGCAATTATTACGACAACAATCGCGCCATCAGCCTGATTCACTATGCCTACTGTCAGGCCAACCCGAAAAAATTTCCCTGCTACGGCGACGGCGTGTGGGGGTTGACCGCTTCGGACAATCCGTGGGGCTATTCGGCGCATGAGCCCAACAATGATAACGGCACGATCACACCGACCGCGGCGCTCAGCGCCATGCCGTATACGCCCGAAGAATCCATGGCCGCGCTGAAGGCCTTTTATTACCGCCACGGCAAACGGCTTTGGGGCGAATTCGGCTTTAAGGACGCCTTTAACTGCAAACAGGATTGGTACGCGGAAAGCGTGCTGGCCATCGATCAAGGCACGATTGCGCCGATGATCGAGAACCACCGCACCGGCATGCTGTGGCGTCTGTTCATGTCCGTTCCCGAAATTCGAGCGGCTGTGACGAGCATCGGCACCGGCGTAAAGTCGCATCGACCGCTCGAGCAAGGCATGATCATCTATCCCAATCCCTTCAATCCCAAAACCATGATCACATTTACTTTGGCACAGGATTCGTCCGTTTCGCTCAAGATCTATAATGTACGCGGCGAGTCGGCGGCGATTCTGTACGACTGCGAACGATTATCGCCGGGCTTTTATCGGCGCGAGTTGGGCGATTTGCCCGCCGGCATTTATTTCTGCCGGCTGGAAATCGACGGGCAGGACTATTTCGGCAAACTGACCTGTCTAAAATAGCTTTGCCGCAGCTTTGGGCAGCAGAAAAATCGGGAATGTAACGGCAGCGGCTAAAGTTAGAGACCTCATAACAACAGAAGGAGTTTTTAATGAAAAAAGCACTTGTTTTTCTGCTGCTTGCTGCCGCATGGGCAACGGCCGATGTAAAAAAGGCAAGCGTCACCACGATGGAGTTCGGGGGTACTTTTGGGAAGATGGTTAAATTTTTCGGCGGCGGCAAGCCGACCACAAATGTGGACTATTATACCCAAGCGCAACATCGCAATGATTCGTTCCGAGACGGCAAGCTTGCAACCACGCAGATCATCGATCTCGATCGCGAATTGTTTATTACCATTGATCATAAAAACAAAACGTTCACCCAGATGACTTTTGACGAATGGCGCCGGATGATGCGCGAGACGATGGAAAACCTCCAGGAGAGCAAGGAAGAGGAAAAAGAAAAAGTCGAATGGAAAATTTCGGTGGACGTCAAAGAGACAGGCGAGAAGGAGACCATAGCCGGCTTGGCGGCGGAAAAGGTGATTCTGTCTCTCAAAATGGAAAGTGAAGTGACGGAACAGAAGGAGGGCAAAGCGCCGGAGACTTCACGCGCCACGCTCTATGCCGTTTCCGACGAATGGCTGCATCGCGGTCAGCAAAAAGCGGCGGAAGAGATGCAGGCGTTTCAGCTGGCGTTGGCGAAAAAGCTGGGTCTGCTCCCCGATCAGGCGTCGATGCAAAGCATGATCAAGCAGGTTTTCGCCTCCTATCCGCAGCTTGCCGAAGCGATGGAGCGCCTGCAGAAGGAAGGCAAAAAGCTGGAGGGTTTTCCGCTGCGGTTAAAGACGGTTTACGAAAGCGAGGGGGACCATCCCCAGTCCGCCAAGGAAGAAAAAAGCGAATCGCCGCAGATTCCGACGTCGGTCGGCGGCTTGGCCGGGGCGATCGGCAAAAAAATGTTGGAAAAGCAGGCTGAAAAAAAGGCAAGCGATCGCGTCAAGCTGCTGACCATCACTGAAGAGGTAACCGAGTTGTCTCGAGGCGATTTGTCGGCGGATCTGTTCATGGTGCCGGCGGGATATAAGGAGAGCAAACCGGAAAAATAAGCGGGAAAATACATGGCGATTTGGAGCGCTCTGCGCAAGTCGAAAAAAAGGTCTGCAAAGCGTATCGGTTTAGCGTTAAGCGGCGGCGGCGCGCGCGGACTTGCCTATATTGAATTCTGCAAGGCGATGGACGACCTGGGCGTGCGCCCGTCGATCGTTTCCGGCACGAGCATTGGCGCCATTTTCGGTGCCTTTATTGCCGCTGATTTTACCGGCAGGCGCATGGAGCAGGAGCTCGAAATCCTTTCACCGCTGAAAATTCCTAAGCTCATCGACGTCAATTTGAAAAAGGCCGTACTCAAGGGTCAAAAGGTCATGGAGTACCTGCAAAAGGTTATCGGCGTCGAACGTTTCGAGGATCTCTCCATCCCTCTCAAGGTCGTGGCCGCCGATTACTGGCGAAGGGAGCCGGTCATCTTTGAACGTGGGCCGTTGATGCCGGCCGTGCGTGCTTCCATCTCTCTGCCGGCGATTTTCAAACCGCTGCAATATCAGGGGCGCATCCTCATCGACGGCGGTGCCGTAGACCCGCTGCCGCATGAGATCATTCGCGACCAGTGCGACTATCTGATCGCCATTGACGTCTCGGGTTCCATCGCCCCAACCAAGGGCAGCCTGATGCCGGGCATGTTCGACAGCATCATGGAGACATTCCAGACGATGCAGTCCGCGATTATCGCCGAAAAGCTCAAACGCACGCCCGTCGATCTCTATGTCAAGCCGAGACTGCTCAATTATTCTATTCTCGATTTCCTCAAAGAAAAAGAGATACGCGCCTCGGTGGCGCTGGACGTGGCGGCTTTTCGACAAAAGCTAAAAGCGGATCTCGATCTGCAATAATCAAAGCCGGAACAAAGTTATGAAGCGTTTCGTAATCAGGCTCTTGATTATCCTGGTTCTTATCGTTCTCGTGATCTATATCGGCGGCGGTCAGCTGCTGACGGCCGCGGCGAAGAAGGGCCTGCCCGCGGCCGAAAGGCTGCTGCGCGAGCGCGGCACACCGGTAGCCGATCTCGACTTTGACCGCATCGGGTTTACCTCCTTTAATCGTCTGTCGATTTACGGTCTGAGCGGAAACCTTGTGGCGAACTCGGCGGTCGATCCGATCGAGGCGCTGTTTTCGGTGAACCGCGTCGATTTGACATTGGCGCAACTTAGACCGGCGGCGGTTCGGATTTCTTTGGAAAAGTTTTCGGTAATTGCCGAACAAAATAAGCAGCTGCCCAGTACCGCCATTGGCCGTGTCGAGGAAGGCTATTGGTCGGTAAAGAAACCCATGGTCATCAGTCGGCTTGCGGAGGAGTGGCGGCGTTATCGACTGCAGCTGCAGAACCTGTTCAACGAAGAATATTTCGACAGGGATATGCAGCTGCGTGCGCTCGTGACGTTAAAGTTGCGCGGAAAAGAGGCCCAGGCCATGCTTTACACGGTCGAGGAAGAGGGCGGAGCACGGTTGCGTTTAGAGACACGGGATGTCCAAAAAGCGTCAGAGATCTTTCAGCAGGAGTTGTCGCCGGATGAGATCGAAATCATCTCCCGCTATCCGATGCGGGCGCCGGTCATCATGCAGCTGACCTCCGAAGCGCGGCGAACCGCGCGCGAGGCGCATCGCGCCAATCCCGCCGTGCCTGAAGATGCCTATCGTCATGTGTTGTGGAGCTATCTTTTAACCCGCCAGTTCGACGCCGACTTTGCCAAAAAGGTCACGGATGCTCATGAAGTCCTGCCGACCAATACGGTTGCAGAGCGCAAGATGGATTTTATTAACAACCGCATTGGACGCAATTACGCTCTAAACGGTATACCTCGCGAGCGCATTCTCAGCCTGGTCATGACCGACCCGCAGGTGATCCGCCGGCCTCAGGATGCGCCGCTGTAATAATGCGGTCGAACTGTATTTTTTTCTTTTTTCAGCATATTTTTTTTTCTACATTCCTCATAAAGGTCATTCCTGCAATGCAGGAATCTTGTCTGCCTTGGAGATTCCCGCTTTGCGGGAGTGACCCTTTTTTATTTCTTCAAGCCGTCAAATCACCAAAAACCATAAGCAAACTTTTAATAAAACCGGGAAAGGATCAAGATTGCTGGTTGCTTGTCTGGATTTGGAGGGAGTTTTAACGCCGGAAGTTTGGATCAACGTGGCCGAAAAGACCGGCATTGCAGCTTTGCGCGCCACCACGCGCGACGTACCGGATTATGATCAGCTCATGCGGCAGAGGCTGCGCATTCTGCGCGAGCACGGCATTCGGCTCGCGGACATTCAGGCGGTCATTGCCGGAATGGGGCCGCTGCCCGGCGCGCGCGAGTTTTTGGATTGGCTCCGCAGCCGCATGCAGGTGTTGATCCTATCGGATACCTTTTATGAATTTGCCGACCCGCTGATGCAGCAGCTCGGTCGGCCGACGCTCTTTTGTCACCATTTGCAGGTCGACGATGAGGGCATGATCAGCGGTTATCGTCTTCGGCAAGCGGACAGCAAACGGCAGTGCGTGCTTGCCGTGCGCGCACTCAATTTTCCGGTGACGGCGGTCGGCGACTCTTACAACGACACCGGTATGCTCGCCGCGGCGGATGTCGGAATTCTTTTCCGGCCGCCGCAGAATGTGATCGATGAATTTCCCCAATTTCCGGTAACGCGCTCTTATGACGAACTGCGCGAGGCTTTGCTGCAGGCGGAAGAAAGGCTTTTCAAAAAAGGGAGTTGACGGCATGGCGCAGGAACGGTGCGGCATTGCTTTGGTGGGGTCGACGATCGTCGACGAGATTCTGCCGATCATCGACGCCGGACGCATGACCTATGTGGATGCGCAGGACTTTGTGCCGGTCGAAGAGCTGGCCGGCGAGGCCTCGGAGTTGAGCGTCGGCGGTATGGCTCTCAACGTGGCCGTCGATTTGGCCAAAATTGCCGGTGGATATCCGATCGTCGTGGTCGGCAAGGTGGGACGTGACGAAAAGGCACAGGTCATTCGCCGGATCTTGGCCGAAAACGGCCTTTCCGATGCTTTGTTGGCCATCGACCCGATCCACGAAACCTCCTCCACTGAAGTCCTGCACATTCGCCTGCAGGACGGCGTGATCGAGCGCTGTTTTCGCCATCGCCTTGGCGCAATGGGTTCTTTTAACGAACAGGACATTCCGTGGGAGAGCTTGTCTTCTTTCCGTATTGCCATGTTCGGTTACGGCCTGTTGCTGCCGCAGCTCGACCTGGCGGACAAAGACTATGGCTGCGTGCTCGGCCGCGTTCTAGCCAAGGCGCAGGCAATGGGACTTCAAACGGCGCTTGATTTCGTCTCGCCGGATGTGCAGAATCTTTTCAAGTTCGCGCGCTACCGCCCCGCTCTCAAATATGTGGATATCCTCTGCATCAACGAAGATCAGGCGGCGGCGCTGGCCGAGGAAAATGATCCCGCAAAAGCGTGCCGTCTCTTGGTCGAGCGTTTCGATGCGGGCACTGCCGTCGTTCATTGCGGCGCCGTCGGACCGAATTACGCCTTTACCCGCAGCGAGGGTTTGATTGTGCAACCTAATTTTCGCGTATCGGCGGAAGAGTATCAGGGCAATGCCGGAGCGGGGGACGCTTTTTCCGCCGGCTTTCTCCACGGGATGCATCAAGGTTGGACGACTGCGCGCGCTTTGGAATTTGCAGCTGCGGCTGCCGCAGTCAGTCTTCGTCATCTTTCCTGCACCGGCGCCATGCGCGACGAAGCCTATCTGTTGGACTATATCGAGGAGCATAGATCGAAAAGATGATCAAAGTGTTGAAATTCGGAGGCAGCTCGTTGGCCTCTGCTGAGCGGGTGCGCAACGTCGCCCGCATCACCCGCGAAGCGTTTGTCCCCGGCAGTCCTACGGTTCTGGTCGTTTCCGCTATCGGCGGCATTACCGATCAGCTGATTGACTGCGCCAAGACCGCGGAAAAGAACGGTCCGGAAGCGATGATCAAGCTGGAAAACATTCGCCGCCGCCATTACGAAGTTTATCCGCGGGAATTGAACGAGCCGGAAACTCGGGATATCGTTCAGACCTATTTCGAAGAACTGCGCGACATTCTCAAGGCGGTCAGCCTGATCCGCGTCTGCTCGGAGCGGGCGATGGATTATTTGGTCAGCTACGGCGAGCGGCTGAACGCCCGGCTGATGACGCGCTTTCTGCAGAACGAGGGTGCTCAGGCCGTCTATGTGGATGCGCGCGAGCTGATCATTACCGACAAACGTCACGGCGGCGCTCGGGTGTTGTTCGACGAGACCGTGCCGCGCATCCGCAAAAAGTTTACCGAGCCGTTGATTTACGTCGTCACCGGCTTTATTGCCTCCAGCCTCGACGGCGTCAGCACCACGCTCGGCCGCGGCGGTTCCGATTACACGGCGTCGATCATCGGCGCGGCGCTGGACGTCGAGCGAATCGAGATCTGGACCGACGTGGACGGCTTTATGTCCGCCGACCCGCGCATCGTCGACAAGGCGTTCGTCCTTCCGGCCGTCAGCTATGAAGAGGCCATGGAGCTGTCCTATTTCGGCGCCAAGGTCATCCATCCGCAGACGCTGCGTCCGGCGATCGAAAAGAACATCCCTGTGGTGATCAAGAACAGTTTTGCTCCGGAAAAACCCGGGACGCTTATTTCTTCGGCACAGATCAACGGCGAACATCCGGTCAAAGGAATCGCCTCGTTTCACAATATTTCCTTGATCAACGTGCAGGGCGGCGGCATGGTCGGCGTGCCCGGCATTGCCTTTCGGTTGTTCGGCGCCTTGGCGCGTCACGACATCAACGTCATCATGATTTCGCAGGCCTCCTCCGAGCACAGCATTTGCTTCGTTATCCAGTCCAAGGACGCCGAGGCGGCGAAAGAGGCGCTGCAAAAAGAGTTCGAAGGCGAGATCGCTTCCGGCAAGATCGACCAGATCGAAGTCAAGAACGATCTGGCGATCATTGCCGCGGTCGGCGACAATATGGCCGGTCACCCCGGCATCGCCGGCAAGTTGTTCAAGGCGCTGGGCGACAACTCGATCAATGTGGTGGCCATTGCCCAGGGCTCCTCTGAGCGCAATCTTTCGATCGTCGTTCACGAATTGGACGCCGTCAAAGCGGTCAATGTCATTCATTCGGCGTTCTACCTGTCGCATCGCATCTCCAACGTCTTTGTCATCGGCGCGGGCAACATCGGCAGCACGCTGCTGGATCAGATGGCCGAAGAGATAGAGGAGCTGTATGAGAAGCATCATCTGCTCATTCGCGTCTGCGGTATTGCCGATATCGACCGCATGGTCATCGACGATCAGGGGATCGATCTGCGCAACTGGCGGACAGCGCTGAAGGAGTCGACGACCAAGACGGACTTGGACCTTTTGCTGAAAAAGATTGCCGATTTCAAGCTGCAGAACAGCATTATCGTCGATGCCACGGCCAGCGATGAAGTGGCAAGCCGATACGTGGACTTTCTCAGCGCCGGCATTCACATCGTAACGCCCAACAAGCGCGCCAATACCATGTCGCAGGAGTATTACAATCGCCTCAAGGCGATGACGCGCGACCATCGGCTGCACTACCTCTACGAGACGACCGTCGGCGCCGGCTTGCCGTTGATCAGCACCATCCAGGATCTGATCCAAAGCGGCGACGAGATTTTAAAGATCGAAGGCATCTTTTCCGGAACTCTCGGCTTCATTTTCAGCGCCTTGTCGGCGGAGCGGCCTTTCAGCGCCGTGGTGCGCGAGGCTTATGAGCGCGGCTATACGGAGCCCGATCCCCGCGATGATCTCTCCGGCACCGACGTGGCGCGCAAGATTCTCATTTTGGCCCGCGAAATCGGTCTGCAGATGGAATTGAGCGACGTCATTCTTCAGCCGCTTTTACCGCCGGAGTTGTGCAGCGGCAATCTGCAGCAGTTCTGGCAAAAACTGCCGAGCCTGGACGCGCAGTTCGAAGCGCGCCGCGCCGCCGCCGAACGAGAGGGCAAAGTGATCCGCTACGTCGCAACGCTGATCGACGGCGTCTGCCGCGTCGGCGTCAGCGAGGTGTCTCGCGACAACGTGCTTTCGCGCGCCGACGGCGCCGACAATATCATCCGCATCACCACCAAGCGCTATTTCGACAATCCGATGACGGTGCAGGGGCCGGGGGCAGGCCGCGAGGTCACGGCCGGCGGCATCTTTGCCAACATCATCAACCTGAGCTTTCATCTGCCTTGAGCGCTGTTTGTATTCATAGAGAGTGAGACTATTGCGATGAAATTATACAGCACCCGCGGCCAATCTCCCGTCGTCTCTTTTCGCGAAGCTTTGTTTGCCGGTCAGGCGCCGGACGGCGGCCTTTACATGCCGGTCGATTTTCCGCCGATGCCGATTGAGGCGATCGCTGCCGAGGATGATTTCCGCGCCGCCGCCGCGACGGCCATAACGCAATGGTTGGGCGACGAGCTGACCGCCGAAGGCGTGCAGCGCGTGACGGAGCAGGCTTTCTTTTTCAGCCCCGCGCTGTCGCCGCTTTCGGACGGAATCAGCGTCCTGGAACTTTTTCACGGGCCGACGCTTTCGTTCAAGGATTTCGGCGCCCAATTCATGGCCAAGTGTATGGGATGGTTTCTGCGTCATGAAAACCACGAAATCACCATCCTTGTCGCCACATCGGGCGACACCGGCAGCGCCGTGGCCCACGCCTTTCACCGCGTCGAGGGCATCCGCATTGTGCTGCTCTATCCCTCGGGCAAGGTGAGTCCCCTGCAGGAACGGCAGTTCACCACGCTCGGCGACAATGTGCATGCACTCGAGGTCGACGGCACGTTCGACGATTGCCAGGCGCTGGTCAAGACCGCCTTTCGCGATGCCGAGCTGACGGCCAGAGCGCGGCTTTCCTCGGCCAATTCGATCAACATCGGCCGACTGATTCCGCAGTCGCTTTATTACCTATGGGCCGTCACCCGTTTTTCTGGCGAAGCGCCCGTCGTCTGCGTGCCGAGCGGCAATTTCGGCAATCTGTGTGCCGGTTTGTTTGCCGAACAATGCGGCCTTAAGGTGCACCGCTTTATCGCTGCCGTAAACGCGAACGCCGTCATTCCCGAGTACCTCGAAACCGGCGTCCCCGGCCGTCGCTGCAGACGCTGTCCAACGCCATGGACGTCGGTAATCCCAGCAATTGGGAGCGTATTCGGACACTGTACGGCGACGACCGCAGCCGGATCAGTGACCGGTTGTGGTCGACGAGCATCTCGGACGACGAGACGCTGGCGACCATCCGCCGCGTTTATGAGCAGGACGGCTACCTGGCCGATCCGCACACTGCGGTCGGGCTGGCGGCAACGCAGAGATATCGTTCGGCTGCACAGGATGCGCGCCGGACGATCGTTCTGTCTACTGCGCATCCAGCCAAGTTTCTCGAAGTCATGGCAAAGGCTGTGGAGGCGCCGGTGCCGCTGCCGCCGGCGCTGGAGGCATGCCTCAATCGCCCCAAGATCGCTGCACCCTTGCCCAACGATTATGGAGCTCTGAAAGAGTTCATTCTCAATCTGAATTGACCCCGTCGATTTGGGGGAAGCGGCGGTGCTTCGTTTCCGGCCTTTTTTCAGGAGACGGTTTGTCATGCACGAACTGTCCATTGCCTGCAGCCTTATATCCATCGTGAAAGAAACGCTTCACGACCGGCCGTGCCGTGTCAAGGCGGTTGTGGTCCGTGTCGGCCGATTGAGCAACGTGCTGATCGACTCGTTGGAGTTCGGCTTTTCGGCATTGATTGCCGGAACCGAGCTCGACGGTGCCCGCTTGATTGTGCGTCAACCGGATCCACTGCTCCTTTGTGGCGAATGCGGTCAAGAAACGGTACTAAAAGAGTTCGAATTCGCCTGTCCGCATTGCGGCAGCCTGAACATTACGGTAAAGGGAGGCGACGATCTGTTCGTCGAATCGATCGAAGTCGAGGAGGAGACTGCTTCATGAGCGTGATCATGGTCGAACGCAAGGTGCTGGAACGCAACGATGCCGTGGCGCAGGAAAACCGCACCCTGCTGCAGACGAACGGCGTTTTCAGCGTCAATCTGCTCAGTTCACCCGGGAGCGGCAAAACATCGCTGCTGGAACAAACCCTGCCGCGCCTTCGGCACGAATTTGCGATCGCCGTCATCGAAGGGGACATACAGACCGATCTGGACGCCAAACGTATCGAAGCCTTGGGCGTACCGACAGCGCAGATCATCACCGGCGGCGGTTGTCATCTCGATGCAAACTTGGTGAAAAAAGCGTTGGCCACATTGCCGGTGGAAAAACTCGATTTGCTGTTCATCGAAAATGTCGGCAATTTGGTTTGCCCCGCCGCCTATGACCTTGGCGAGAATATCAAAGCCGTGGTGATCAGCGTCACGGAAGGCGAAGAAAAACCGTTGAAATATCCGGCGATCTTTCGCAACGCCGCCGTGTGCATCGTCAACAAGATCGATCTGCTGCCCTTTCTCAATTTCAGCGTCGAGAGGCTCAAGGAGAACGCCCATGCCGTCAATCCGCAGCTGCAGATCGTTTTGACCTCCTGTACAACCGGCGAAGGAATCGACGAATGGTGCAACCTGCTTCGCACATTGCGCCGCAAAGATCCAAGCTCCGCCTCCGCATAGTGCTGCGCGGGGTGGTTCAGGGGGTGGGCTTTCGGCCTTTTGTCTATCGTTTGGCTGAAGCGATGGGACTTTGCGGCTGGGTGCGCAACGACTCCGGCGGGCTCACGATCGAAGTCGAGGCCGAAAAAGAAACGCTCGACCATTTTTTTTTGCGACTTCAGGCCGAAAAACCCTCTAAAGCCGTGGTGACCGGCTGCGAAATTTCCTTTCTCGATCCGGTCGGTTATTCCGAGTTTATGATTCGGCCCAGCGAAACGCACAGCGAAGAACTGACGCTGATGCTGCCCGATGTAGCGACCTGTCCCGATTGCCTGCGCGAGCTTTTTGACCCCACAAATCGCCGTTATCGCTATCCGTTCATCACCTGCACGCACTGCGGACCGCGGTTTACCATCATCGAAAAGTTGCCATACGATCGGCCCAACACCACAATGCGCGATTTTCCGATGTGTGAGTCCTGCCGACGTGAGTACGAGGACCCTAACGATCGCCGGTTTCATGCACAACCGATCGCTTGTCCCGACTGCGGCCCGCATCTTGAATGGCTCGATGCGTACGGAAAGTGCGTCGCTTTGAAAGAGGAGGCATTGGCGGCGGCGATCGAAGCGTTACGAGGCGGCCGCATCGCGGCGCTCAAAGGCATCGGCGGCTTTCAGCTCCTCGTGGATGCATCAAATGACGAGGCAGTCGCCGCGCTGCGCCGCAGGAAACATCGCGAAGAAAAGCCTTTTGCCCTGATGGCACCCGACCTTGCAGCCGCAGGCCGGATGTGCTTGATTTCACCGTTCGAGGAGCGGCTGCTCTGTTCGCCCGAATCGCCCATTGTCCTCATGCGTCGCAGAGCCGACGCTCCTGTCTCATCACTTGTGGCGCCGGATAATCCCTACTTGGGCATCATGCTGCCCTATTCGCCGCTGCACCATCTGCTGCTGCGCGAATTCGGATCAACGGTCGTCGCCACCAGCGGCAATTTATCGGAAGAGCCGATCGTCATCGACGAACGCGAGGCGGTGCGCAAACTGACCGGAGTTGCCGACGGCTTTCTCGTTCATAACCGCCGTATCGTGCGGCACGCCGACGACTCGATTGTGCGCATCGTCAACGGCAGAGAAATGGTGCTGCGTCGCGCGCGCGGCTATGCGCCGCTGCCGATCGAAGTCGGACGCAGCGCAGGCAAAGCGATCGCCGTCGGCGGCCATCTCAAAAATACCGTGGCCGTGCGGATCGACAACCGCCTCGTCATCAGTCAGCATATCGGCGATCTTGCCACCGCCGAGGCTGCAGATGCATTTGAGCGCGTCATCGACGATTTGGACCGCATCTATCGACTCGACGGCGCGCCGGCGGTATGTGATCTGCATCCCGAGTACATTTCGACCAAGTTTGCCCGTCGACGGTTTCCGCAGGTGACTGCCGTGCAGCATCATGCGGCGCACATTGCCGCCTGCATGGCGGAAAATCAGCTCGAGCCGCCGCTGTTGGGCGTGGCCTGGGACGGCATCGGTTATGGAACCGACGGCCTGTTGTGGGGCGGAGAGTTTTTTATCGTCGACGAGTCCTTTCAGCATGCGGCGCAGTTTCTGCCGTTTCCGCTGCCGGGCGGCGAGCAGGCCATTCGCGAGCCGCGTCGTACTGCGCTCGGCATGCTTTATGAGCTTTTCGGCGAGGCGATGTTCGAGCAGGACCTACCGATTTTCGAAGCGTTTTCTCGGGGCGAGCTTGCGTTGCTGCGGCAGATGCTGGCGCGGGGCGTCAACTGTCCCCGCAGCAGCGGCGTGGGAAGGCTGTTCGACGGCGCAGCGGCGCTGCTCGGGTTGCGGTTACGATCATCGTTCGAAGGTCAGGCGGCTATGGCGCTCGAATGGCGTGCTGCCGAAGGCATCAACGACCATTATCCTTTTGAGCTTTTGCCCGGCTCGCCCGCAATCGTCGATTGGCGGCCGATGCTCGACGCACTCCTCCAAGATATGGAAAATGGCCAAGTCGTCGCTCTAACGGCGGCCAAATTCCACAACACATTGGCCGAAATAATCTGCCGTGCGGCGGAACAATTTTCGATGGAAAAAGTGGTTTTGAGCGGCGGCGTCTTTCAGAACGTCCGTCTGTTGACCGAAGCTGCAGAGCGCTTGGAGCGGCGCGGCTTCAGGCCCTATTGGCATCAGCGCATTCCGCCGAACGACGGCGGAATTGCCGCCGGTCAATTGATCTTGTTTGAAATGCTGCAGAAAAAGGAGTCCTAAGATGTGCCTGGCCATACCCGGTAGAATTATTTCCTTCGAGGCGGACGAATCCGGTTCCAAAATGGCAAAAGCCGATTTTGCCGGAATTATCAAAAAAGTCTGTATCGATTTTTTACCGGACGTGCAGATCGGCGATTATGTCTTGGTGCACGTCGGATTTGCTTTGAACAAGATCGATGAGGCGGAAGCGCTGGAAACGCTGAATGCCTTGCGCGAGGTGGGAGAGGCCTGGCAGGAGGCCGGTCAGGCTTCGGCATCCGAATGAGGAAATGAGCCGTGAAGTATGTCGATGAATTTCGTGATCCCGAGGCGGCGCGGCGGCTGGCGGCGGCCATTGCTGCCCGCATGAGCAGACCGTGGACGATCATGGAAATCTGCGGCGGCCAGACGCACGCCATCCTGAAATACGGCCTGGAAGAGTTGCTGCCCATAGATTTGACGCTCGTTCATGGTCCCGGTTGTCCCGTCTGCGTGACGCCGGCAGGGATTATCGACGCTGCCGTCGAATTGGCTTCTCGTCGCGATGTGATGCTCGTTTCTTTCGGCGACATGCTGCGCGTGCCCGGTTCGAGCCGCGATCTGTTGAGCGCCAAAGCGGCAGGCGGAGATGTGCGGCTGGTCTATTCGCCGCTCGATGCCGTAAAATTAGCTCAGGCCAATCCGCAAAAGCTTATTGTCTTTTTTGCCGTTGGTTTTGAGACGACCGCTCCGGCAAATGCTGCGGCTGTTCTGGCGGCAAAACGACTGGGACTGCGCAATTTTTTTCTTCTGGCGGCGCATCGCCGCGTTCCGCCGGCCATGGAGGCGATTTTATCGGCGCCGTCATGCCGAGTCCAGGCGTTTTTGGCCGCCGGTCATGTGTGCACGGTGATGGGCTACCGAGAGTATCTGCCCATTGTCGAGACTTTCCGCACGCCCGTTGTCGTCACCGGTTTTGAGCCGATCGATATTTTGATGGGAATTCTGCAGGCCGTTGAATTGCTCGAGCAGGGGAAAGCCTCAGTTGCTAATCAATACGCCCGTGTGGTGACCGAGAAGGGCAACCTGCAGGCGCAGCGGCTCATGGCCGAGGTGTTCGAAATCTGCGACGCCGACTGGCGCGGCATGGGCAGAATTCCGGCAAGCGGGCTGCGCTTGAAGCCGACGTATGCCGCTTTTGATGCCGAGCAGGTTTTTTCGCTGAAAACGAGCGACAAGCAGGAGAGGCCGACGGATTGCCTGGCCGGAAAGGTGCTGCAGGGCTTGATCAAGCCGACGGACTGTCCCGCATTCGGTGCCGCGTGTCGACCGGAAACGCCGCTCGGCGCGCCGATGGTCTCCTCTGAGGGCGCCTGCGCCGCCTATTTCCGCTACCGGCAGCAAAAATTACAGACGGCAAATCCAAAAGGCGATTGACCCATGAACGGAAACGAACTTGGTTTTTCTTGTCCCTTGCCGCTGCAGAAATATGAGCGCATTCTTACCGCTCACGGCGGCGGCGGTTTATTGAGCAGACAGCTGATCGAGGAGCTGTTTCTGCCCGCATTCGATAATCCGCTGTTGCGCAGCCTGCACGACGGCGCCGTGTTTTCTGCAGGCGGTCGTCTGGCGTTTACGACCGACTCGTACGTCGTCAGCCCCATTTTTTTCCCAGGCGGCGACATCGGCGAGCTGGCCGTCAACGGCACGGTGAATGACCTGGCCATGTGCGGGGCGCAGCCGCTCTATCTTTCCGTCGGAATGATTCTCGAAGAGGGCTTGTTGATGGAAGAGCTGATTCGCGTAGTCCGGTCGATGCAGCGGGCGGCGGAAAAGGCGGGCGTGACGATCGTCACCGGCGACACCAAAGTCGTCGAGCGGGGCAAGGGAGACAAGATATTCATCAACACGTCGGGTATCGGCGTCGTGCCTGCGGGAAGAGATGTTGCCGCGGCGAACTGTCGTCCCGGAGACAGAATCATCCTCAGCGCCGATATCGGTCGCCACGGCGCGGCGATTATGGCGGCGCGCGAGGGTTTGGAATTCGAAAGCGCCATTCAGAGCGACACGGCGCCTCTCAACGGCTTGGTGGAGGCGATGTTTCAGGCAAGCGCGGAGATACGCATGCTGCGCGATCCGACGCGCGGCGGGTTGTCGAGCGCCCTCAACGAGATCGCCCAATCCGCCGGACTCGGCATCGTCATCGATGAATCGCAAATTCCGATTCAAGAATCGGTGCGCTCAGTTTGCGAAATTTTGGGACTCGACCCGCTTTACATGGCTAATGAGGGAGCACTCATCGCCGTGGTTTCGCCGCAGGCCACAGATGCCGTCCTCGAGGCGATGCGAAAACACCCACAAGGAGTAGGAGCTGCGGTGATCGGCGCCATGACTGAGGAGCACAGCGACCGAGTCTTGCTGCAAACCGCTTTCGGAAAGAGAATTTTGGACATGATCTCCGGCGAGCAGCTGCCGCGTATTTGTTAACAGAAATAAGAAGCTACTCACCCTTTGTTCATTTAAACAACAAAATTCTTGACACGCAGCTCTTCATTTAGTATGTTAGCGCCGCTTTCAAAGAGCGAGTTTAATCAAATATGGAGGTGATTCAGGCAGGCAAAGAAACGTGAGATGGTACAAAAAATTGGCCAACTTAACGAAACAAAAAGGAGGTTACGATGAACGTTGGTCGTGCTTTGCTTTTTCTGCTGGCGTTTTCAGCCGGTCTGATGGTGTTTGCTGACGCCCAGGCGGTCACCACACTCGGCCGCGGCGTTACGTTGGGTGACTGGTTGGCGCCGACTGAATGGTATCACATCCAAACCACGCGCTATACCAAAGCCGAATTCGAAAACATCAAAGCTCTGGGCTTTGACCATGTTCGGATTCTGGTAAACTTTAATACCTCCGGTATTACCCCCGAAGGAACGATCAGTCCGATACAAATTCAATGCTTAGAAAAAGCCGTGCAATGGGCCGAGGAAGTCGGTCTCAAAGTCGTCATCACCAATTCCGGCGATGAGATTTCTGACGCGACGGCCGATGCGGTTGCGGCGCGCGTGGCCGCCAACTGGAAAGATCTGGCCGGCCGGTTTGCCGGCAAGGCGGCCGATTTGGTTCTCTATGAAATTTTCTCGGCGCCGGCAGACTTGATCACCGCCGAAGCGTGGAACGCCGCCGCCAAGACGATCATTGCCGCCATTCGCCAGGTCGATACCCAGCACACTATTGTCGTCGGACCGGTGATGTGGTATTCGATCGATCAGCTGGCCAATCTGGAAAAATTTGCGGACGATAATATTCTCTATGCGGTGGAAATGTGGGAGCCTGTCCTATTTACAAGGCAGAATACAACTTTCCACAAATTGCGATACTATACCATCAACGTTCCCTTCCCGTACGATCCTGCTAAAATGCCGCCTATGGCAAGCGAAGACGGTTCAACGGCAGCCGGAACGGCCTATCAGAATTATCCGACCCAAGGAACGGTCGATTGGGTAAAAGCCCGAATCGATCAGGCAGCAGACATTGCTGCCGCTAAAGGTATGCCCTTATGGTGCGCGGCCATGGGCGCGATTACCGGCCAGCAATGGGACTGGGGCAGAAGCCTTGCTTTCGATGTGCCGGCAGAACACCGCGCCGCCTGGTTCGAAGCCGTCCGCACTGAAATGGAAGCCAAGGGTATCGGCTGGTCTCTGGCCTCCTATCGCGGCAATTACGGCTTTTTTGACAACTATGACGGCGGAACCGGCAATTGGATGATGTTCAGCAATTATCCCTACGATGTCAACAAAAAGGTCGCCGCTGCCTTGGGACTCAATGTCCCGGATGCCGGCATTTATGTGCCGTCGCCGCTCAAGGAAGGCGTCGTCTTTTATGACGACGAATTCAACCCGATGATCCGCGTCGGCTGGTGGCTGGGCGACGGCGAGCCGAACTTTTTCGTCACAGATTCCCCGGTCAGCGGCAAGTATTGTATGGGAATCTACTACCCGAGCCAGTACAACGCGGTAGATATGTTCTTCCCGCTGTATCAGGATATGGCCGAATTGGCGGACAAAGGGTACGTGCTTGATTTTTTCATCCGCTGCGATAACGATCAAGGCCACATCCAAGCCCGCTTCGAAATGACCAACGAATTCGAAGAGGACCGTCCGTGGCGTATGAACTATCACATCGACAATTCGGTCGTGCCGTTCGACGGCGAGTGGCAACGGTTTACCATGGCTTTGACGGACCTGCAGGATATGGGCGCCTGGGATCCCGATAACCGCACTTGGTACGGCGGCCCCGGCGGCCAGATCGATTGGGGGAGAGTGCAGCGCTTCCAGTTCGTTTCCGAAACCCGGGCGCAGCCGGATGTGGAAATCTATATCGACCGCGTACGCGTGGTCGATCCGGCGACGCTGATTCGCGAGCAGGGCGGTGTAGTGCCGGGCGAATTCGCGCTGCACGCCAACTATCCCAACCCCTTCAATCCCAGCACCACCATCAGCTATACACTGGCGGAGACTGGACAGACGACTCTGGCCGTCTATAACGTCCGCGGCGAAAAAGTTGCGGAATTGGTAAACGCCATGCAGACGGCGGGCGACTATGCGGTACAATGGAATGGCCGCGATATGAACGGCAAAGAGGTCCCCAGCGGCATCTATTTCTATCGCCTCAAGAGCAACAATCAGGAAAGGACGCGCCGCATGGTGCTGATGCGGTAACTCTCTATACACAAAGAGCCGGTCGAAAGGCCGGCTCTTTTTATTTCCGCAGGCGACGCAGTTCTCCCACCCGCTCGGTGATCCCCCGTTGATCGAAATAGTTCAGCAGCGGCACGGCAAATTTGCGTGAGGTCGCCAATCGCTCGCGAAACTCGCTGACCGTAAATTCTTCCGTACCAAAACTGCGAAGGATCTTTTCCGCCTGACGAACCGCTTCCCGCGTCAGAAAGATTTCCATGTCCAGGCGGAGCACTTTCCCCATACTGACCAGCGCCTGGAGAACGCGTTGTACCTGCTCGAGCGGGACGCCGATCATCTGCGAAAGGATTTTCGGCGGCGGCGTCCTAAAAGGGGCTTGCGAAAAGATCGATAAAATTTTTTCGGCTGTCTCTCGATCTGCCAAAGACAACGAGATGCTGAAATCGGCAAGGCGCAACACACCGTCTTCTTCATAAAGGATATTTTCCGTCTTTAGCTCGCCGAGCGCCGCGTCCATAACTTCCGGCGGCGATTGGAGCAATGCGGCGACGTACGATTTTTTGATGCCTCGCTGCAGCGGCTCTTTGGCGTGAAATGCCGACACCAGTTGGCGGATTCTCTCTTTCAAAAGAAGATAATTCTGCTGATGCAGATAATAATGACCGAAACGGCGTACCAGGCCGTCCTGAAGCAGCCGCTCGAGACTCTCGACCACTTCCTTTTCTTCAACGCCGATCGCTTTCGTTAATTCGACGAGCTTAAGCGGAGCCGTAGCAGGTGCAACAAGATGAGAGAGCAGCAACTCACGCACATTGAATTTTTCCCGCTGCTTCAGCCTTTCAACGGCAAGCTTGTCCGATCGACGATGCGGTTTGGGATTAGCGTCGAGCACGACCCCGCCGCCGATGGTCAATGCGGGTGAAAAGGTGCGCAGAATGAAGGGTTGACGAAAAAGGGCTGCCGTCGGTGAATCCAAATAAAGCTGCGCCAAAGCGGATTGTCCGGGCAGCAGAACGGACGTTTCGAGCAGCTTGACGCGCGATTTCATTTCAGCCGTCCCTATATGCAGGCGCAGCTTTTTGCCGCTTTTGATCGGCTGAGGAGCTTTGGTCAACAAGGTCAACCTGACGTCCAGCAGCCGAGTCGGTTCGATGCGACCGGTCGTCGCCAAAATGTCGCCGCGTCTAATGTCCTCTTTGGCAATGTTCGGCAGATTAAGGGCCGCCCGATCACCGATACCGACTTTTTCCACTGGCCGACCGTGGCTCTGAATGCCGCGCACGCGCAGCCGCCGTTTTTCCGGCAAAAGTTCCAACTCCTCGCCGACGCGCACCTGACCGGAAAGAACCGTGCCGGTCACCACGGTACCGTAGCCCTTTACCGTAAACGAACGATCGACCGGCAGCCAAAAAACTCCCTGATCGCTGCGCGAAGGGGTGCGCTCGGCAAGCTCAATGAGGGTCTTGCGCAGCGCTTCGATTCCTTCCCCCGTTTCCGCGGAGGTCCGCAGAATGGGCGCCGATGCCAGAAAAGTACCGGCAACGGTCTGTCGAATCTCTTCTTCGACGGCCCTCAGCCACTCCTCATCCGCCAAGTCGATTTTGGTGACGGCAATCACGCCGGCGGGAATGCCGAGCAGGTTCATAATGTCGAGATGCTCGCGCGTCTGCGGCATCACGCCGTCATCGGCCGCCACGACCAACAACGCCAGATCGATCGTGCTGGTACCGGCGACCATGTTTTTGATGAACCGCTCGTGTCCGGGTACATCGATGATGGCAATCTCATCGGTCAGGAAGGCAAATCCCAGATCGATGGTCATGCCGCGCTGCTTTTCTTCCTTCAGCCGATCGGGGTCCGTGCCCGTCAAACACTTTACAAGACTCGATTTGCCGTGATCGATGTGACCGGCCGTGCCGATGACCTTGGCCGCCAATAAAACCTCCTTTCGCAATCAAAAGCAGATGACAGTTCGTCAGCCGATTTGCCGCTCGAACGAAATCTCCCCTTGTTGGGTCAGCCGTTCTTTTGCAGGTTGTTGGACTGGAAACGTTGGATCAAGGGGCGCAAAGCAAACAGCCGCATACGCTTCTTCAGATAAAGCGGATAATCCAGATACCGCAAAACCGTCAGGTAGCTTTCGATATAAGGCTCGATGTTGTCAAAGGAAGGCGGGGTAATTTCCAACGTGATGCTGCCGCGAAAATTTGCCGCCGCCACGGTCTGCAAAAACTCGTCGATCGGCAGCTCACCGCCGCACTGGAAAGAAAAATGACTGTCATCGCCCCGACGACAGTCCGAGAGATGGATGCAGCCGATGAGGGGCCGGTAGCGGGCAAAGCATTCGATGGGGTCGTCGCCGCGGATGAAAAAGTGCGGCGCATCGAAGCAGATGCCGGCGAATTGATCGCCCAATTCGGCTCTCGCCTGCGAAAGAAAGTCATCCCACTCTACTCGGCTCATCGATGGTATGTTTTCTACATAGACCGGCAGCCGGAGCCTGCGGAGGTTGCGAAACAACGTTGCCGCAGAGTAATCGGAAACATGGTCCGGCAGGGGTTCCGGCGGATGAACGACGAGGTGGCGAATATGAAACGCAGCTGCCTTGCTGTTTACCCAGTCGATGGTTTCCGAAATCTCTGCGGAGTGGCGATCGTTGGAAAAGTCCCAGCCGTCGACAGAACTGAGGGGCAAATGAAAAGCGGAAACGAACCTCTTCAGGTAAGGGTCGATTCGGCCGTCTTCATTAAACAGGCTACGGTTGATTTCCACGAACTCCATGCCGAGAATTCGCAGACCGCGCAAAAATTCGGTTGCGCCGATACCGTTGTACGGCTCTACCGCAACGCCGACCAAAGGAGATGTACGTAGGCTAGTCATGGTTTCTCTGTAACGGTCAAGAGCCGCCAAGGTTCCCATTACCGGGCAATTGACAACAGATACCCCCAGTTCAAAATAATGAGCAAAAGAACGATCCGCAGCAGCAATCTTTTCTCCCGCTTGGTAAGGCTAAGATCGGGAGTCTTTAGATTAAAAGCGGCAAACAGACCGAGAAGGACGACGGCTGCAAAATACAAATAGACAGCAAAAGCCGCCGGATTGAGGAGCGCAGCCTGCAGAAACCGGCCGTGGACCGACAAAACAGCAACCCGCGCCGAACCGCAAAAAGGGCAGGGCAGCCCCGTCAGGTGGTGAAAAGGACAGGGAGGAAACCGATCGGTAAGGTTAGGAAAAAGTCGGGCTGCAGCAATAAAGATTGCCAAGACCAGGCCGAGAAGCAATCGATTGTAAATCTTGGCAGATTCAAGTCGAATCAATTGGATTTTCATTTTACTTTTTCCCTCAATTGACAATACGAACATTCATGGGCATTATGCAAGCTTTTTTGCATAGTTTACAGGATTCGGATTAGGCAGGAGGAAATATAGGGAAGCTCTATCCCTCCTGATTCAACCTTGATTCCCTGCGTTTATGCGCCGGTCCGCTAAAGGCGGCGTCGATTAAAAAGGGGAAGCAAAATTCTTAACAACTGGCGTTTTTTATGCCTGCTTCTTTCGGCCGATTTTATAATAGGCTTTTGGGTTACCGTCAGGTGTTTGAACTTGCATTTTTACAAGAGATTGGCTATTTTTAACAAAAATAGTGGCAATGGCAATGAAAAGCCGATTTGCTTTTTTCTCATTTTCGATCCGTGGGCAATAGGTTCGTCAAAGACAATCGATTCGTAAACCGAACGCCCGCGCTATAGAGCCGGGCTTTTTTATTGAATAATTGTGAGGGAGAGATGGAAAAAATCAAATGCGCGGTTTTGGGCGCCACGGGAGTTGTCGGACAACATTTTTTACGCTTGTTGGTAGATCACCCTTATTTTGAGCTGACCGCGATTTGCGCGAGCGAGATGCGCACCGGACTGCCGCTGCGCTCGGCCAAAGAGCAGGTAGAGGGCGGCATTCCGGCGGCCTTTGCCGACATGGTTTTCGACCCGCTTGACGTTGATGCGCTTCTGGCCAAGGGTGTAAAGGTTGCTTTCTCCGCTTTGCCGGCGGAAACCGCCGATGAATTCGAGAAAAAAGCCGCCGAAAAGGGAATCTGCATCTTTTCCAATGCCGGATCGCATCGGATGGATCCGGATGTGCCGATACTCATTCCCGAAATCAACTATCAGCATTTACCCTTGGTGCGGCAGCAAAAAAGCAAAGGCTTCATCGTTACCAACGCCAATTGCACAACCACCGGTTTGACCATGGCGCTGCTGCCGATTATTCCCTTCGGTATCCGCAAGCTGGTGGTAGCCAGCTATCAAGCCATCTCCGGCGCCGGTTATCCAGGACTGCCTGCCTTGGATATTCTCGCCAACGTCATTCCTTACATCAAAAACGAAGAGCCGAAGGTGCGGCGCGAATGCGGCAAGATCTGCGGCAGGTATACCGGCACCGTCATCGAACCGGCGCCGTGGCAGGTTTACGCGCACTGTATTCGCGTGCAGACCGTCACCGGCCATCTCATCTCGGTGCATGCGGAATTGGAGCGGTCGGTGACGTATGACCAGGTCAAACAGGCGATCCTTTCCTATGCGCCTCCGGCAGAAGTCAAAGGTTTGCCCACGGCTCCAGAAAAACCGTTGATCTATCGCGAAGAAGAAGACCGGCCGCAGCCGCGCTGGGATGTCATGGCGGGAACGCCGAAACGCGCCGCCGGTATGGCCGTCTCTATCGGCCGGCTGGAGGTCGAGCAGAACGTCGTTCGCTTTGTCACGCTGTCCAATAACTTGGTGCGCGGAGCGGCCGGCGGCTCGGTCCTGAACGCTGAACTGGCTTACCGGCAGGAGTATTTGTCCTGATCGGCATTAACGAGCTCGCCCGCTCTGGGGCGGCGATTGCGATCATCGGCGGCTCGTCCTTTTTTCGGACGAGCCGTTTTTATTTTGACTGGGGGACTCGAGGCGACAAGAGGAGGCAGAGGATCAAGGAGGCGCACATTAATCTGAGGCGCTTGTCGGTGAAGGGAGAAGCTCAAATTCTATCGTAAAATGATGCTCGAAGAAAGCAGATCGTGCGAGTCAAATAAGAAAGACCGCACAAAAAATGGATTGTTGGGTTAAGAAGGTATGCGGCAACCTGAACCACCTTCCGGCCGTTTAGAGCAGAGTGTTAATTACGGGCAAAAGGCGCCGATGAGTCGACAGGGTTCGGTTGAAGGTCGACGAGGGAGTTGCCGCAACGGCCGATGCAGTTTGGGATTATGTCGGGATTTTATAAGGAATTCTGCCGGACGTAAAGCTGATACTTTCCGCAACGTGGGCACGCGTTGCCTCTTTATTTCCGCGATGCTCAGCTAATCCGCCGGCTCCTGCGCCGCCCCGAAAGACAGCTCCTCCATGCTGATCTGGATCGGAATGCCGAAGAAACGATAGAGATCCGTCAAAATAGCCCCGCCCGAATCGTCGGGAATCTTGGCCGTCAACGTCATTTCGGCAAATTCGCTCTTGACATAGTCGCTTCCGCCGCCCAGTTTGACCTTTTTCTGCTTGATGTTGAACGGCCTGATGCCGGCGGCCGGTAAAACGTACTCTTCACCGGTCAGCGGATCCAAAAAAGCGATGCGCACCAATCCACGCACCAAATTGTTGTAGAGCTCTCCCACTTGGCCGCTGTTGAGAATCTCGGCATCGACCTGAATCATCACTTGGCGAATGATTTCGTCTTCTTCTCCCTTTTCTTCGTGCGGCCAAAACTTTTTTATTCGGCAATTTTCCAGTCTGAGCATGTGTTTCATCCTTTCCCGTTACGGGTCAACTTAAGAAAAGATTAGGAGCTTTGCAATACTTTGCTGAGGATTTTATGAGTCCTGCGGTTTTGATCTATGACGGTGAATGCGGGCTGTGCCGCGAGGCAAAAGCATGGATCGAAAAGCATGATCCGGAACACAAAATCGAACTGCTGCCGTGTCAGTCTCCGGAGCGGAGCCGCCGTTTTCCCTTTATTGCCGAAAAAGCCTGCCTCGAGGCTGTTTGTCTGGTGGATGGCGACAATCGTGTCTTTTTCGGCATCGAAGCGATGGAGCAGATCGTCAGGTTGCTGATCGATCGTCGCGCCGCGGCGATTCTTGCGCTGCCCGTCGTTCGCTTTTTCAGCCGGCGCGTTTACAGCTGGATCGCCCGTCATCGTCTCAAGCTTTCGTGCCTTATCACCGAATCCCCGAAGTGACGAAAAAATAACCCTTGACAGTTGAGGCATAAATTAGTATACTTTTTCGGCTTTAATTGTCGGAGGTCTTTCCATGTTGATTCGCGTTTCGGTCATACGCGTTTCGCTGGATACGTCATCATCGGGAAGGTTTATCGTCATTCTAAAGGAAGACGATCGGAACCGGTGGCTGCCGATCGTTGTCGGCCAGCCCGAGGCGCAGGCGATTGCCATGCAGCTCGAAAACATCGAGCCGCCGAGACCTTTGACGCACGATCTGGTATGCAATCTGTTGTCTCTGCTCGACTGTCGCGTCGAGCGCGTCATCATCAACGATCTGCGCGACAACACGTTTTACGCCGTCATGAAGCTGGACGTCGACGGGGAAAAGAAAGAGCTGGACCTGCGGCCGAGCGACGCCATTGCCGTTGCTCTGCGCGTGCGTGCGCCCATTTATGTGGAAAGCGAATTGATGGATTTGGCCGGCATTTCGGAAAGCGATTTGGAAACCCGTGAAGAAGTGCGGGAATCCCGTCACGAGAATCCCTTGTCTTTGGTCGATGTCATTGAAGAGCTGCATATCAGCCTGCACAAGGCCATCCAGGAGGAACGATACGAAGAAGCGGCGCGCATCCGAGATGAAATCGCCAAACTCCGCGAAGAGTTCCGCCACAATGCCGACGTGTAGTTCCGGTCGTCGCCTTTTCCGCTGAACCTCAATCCTACGGCCCGACCCGCATGACGCGCCCGCGAACCTTTTCCCCATGGCTCTATATTCCAACGCTCTACTTCATCGAGGGCCTGCCTTACATCATCGTCAATACCGTGTCGATCTATTATTTCAAGCGGCTGGGGCTTTCGAACCAATTCATCGGCCTGACCTCGCTGCTGATGCTGCCCTGGGTGCTCAAGCTTTTCTGGGCACCGCTTCTCGATGCCGCCGGCACCAAGAGAGGCTGGGTCGTGCTCATGCAGGCGGTCTTGGGATTTTGCCTCCTTTCGGCGGCGCTGATGACGCGCATGAGTCTCATCCTGCCGTTCGTGTTGATCAGCCTGTTTGCAGCCGCGTTCTTTTCGGCTACGCACGACGCCGCCGCCGACGGCTACTATCTCCTCGCTTTGCAGGCCAAGCAGCAGGCTCTGTTTGCCGGCATCCGTTCCACAGCTTATCGGATTGCCATGATCGCCGGCGGCGCTTTGGCCGCTTTGGCGGGAATTCTCGAACGAAAAATGGGCGATCCCCTGCAAAGCTGGGCGACCACCTTTACCTTTACTGCAGCCGTCTTTTTTATTGCTGCGATTTTTCATCATTGGGCTTTGCCGCGCGTAGAACTCGGTCAGGGTCAGTCCCAACCCAAGATCAAATTATACGGTGATGCGTTCCGCACCTATTTTCGCCAACCCAAGATTGTCGCAGTGATTGCCTTTATTCTACTCTATCGCTTGGGCGAGGCGCTGCTCACGCGCATGGCCGCCCCCTTTCTGCTCGATGCGCGCGAGGCGGGAGGTTTGGGATTATCCACGGCGACGGCCTCCCTGCTGCGCGACGTGTTGGGACAAGGGGGACTGATCATCGGCGGCATCGCCGGCGGCTGGTTGGTCGCCAAATTCGGCCTGCGCCGCTGCATTCTGCCGATGGCCCTGGCGCTCAATCTGCCCGACCTCGGTTATTGGTATCTCGCAAAGGTTCAACCCGGACTGCCGATCACGGCCGTCATCGTCATCCTCGAGCAGTTCGGCTACGGCATCGGCTTTACGGCGTTTATGATCTTTTTGATGACCGTCGCCTTTGACCCCTATAAAACTTCACACTATGCCGTCTCTACGGGACTGATGGCCTTGGGCATGATGCTCCCCGGAACGATCAGCGGTTACCTGCAGAACGCTCTCGGCTATGAACGCTTTTTCCTTCTCGCGACTCTGCTGACTGTTCCAGGCATGATTCTGCTGCGCTTTATCCCTTTGCCGAAGGGAGAATCTTTATGAAGCCGACGAACAAATTTATTTTTTGCTCGTTCATTGCCTTAGCTGTCTCGGCGGTTGTTAATTCGATCTGCTTCGGTCAAATGTACGGTGAGGTGAACGCCGAGCCCAAGGTTCAGCCGGGGATCGAAGTGCTGCTGAACGAGCGGGCGCACGAGTTGGTCGGAAAACGTATCGGTTTGATCACCAATCCGACCGGCGTCGATCATCGGCTGCGTTCGACGATCGATCTGCTCTTTAACCAGCCGCAGCTGCAACTGACGGCGCTCTTCGGTCCGGAACACGGTGTGCGCGGCAACCGCCCGGCCGGCGCCTCGGTCGAAAGCTATGTCGACGAAAAGACCGGTCTGCCGGTTTTCAGCCTCTACGGCAAGACCAAAAAACCGACGGCGGAGATGCTCCGTCATGTCGATGTGCTGCTCTTTGACATCCAGGACGTCGGCGTGCGTCCCTATACCTACATTTACACGATGGCCTATGCCATGCAGGCGGCTGCCGAGGCGGGCATACCGTTTATTGTGCTCGACCGGCCGAATCCGCTCGGCGGCCTGCGCGTCGAAGGGCCGGTCCTGCAGCCCGAATTCTCTTCGTTCATCGGCCTCTATCCCATTGCCTACGTGCACGGCATGACCGTCGGCGAGCTGGCGCGATTCTTTAATCAGGAATTCAATATTCATGCGGATCTGCGCGTCATACCCATGAAGGGATGGCGCCGGGACATGACGTTTGCCGATACCGGGCTGCCGTGGGTGCCGACCTCGCCGCACGTGCCGCATTGGTTTACGCCCTTGTTTCAGGCAACCGTCGGCGCCATCGGCGAGCTGAGTTCCGTCAACATCGGCATCGGCTATACGGCGCCCTTTCAGCTGGTCGGCGCCGGCTGGATCGACGGCGATCGACTGTGCCGCGTTCTCAACGAACTCAACCTCCCCGGCGTGCTGTTCCGACCGTTGATTTATACGCCGTTTTACGGCGGCCGTGCCGGCAAGGACCTGCAGGGCGTGCAGATCCATATTACCGATATGAAGAAATTTCGGCCTGTACGTACGCAGATCGCCCTGCTTTATGCGCTGTATCATTTGAATGCGCAGGACTCGCTTTTTGTCGGCGATCTGCGCATGTTCCGCTTTGCCATGGGCACGGACAAGGTGGACCGAGCCATCGTCCAAGGCAGCGATCTGCAGTCGATACTCTCCCTTGCGAACGAAGGATTGGCAGATTTCATCGCCAAGCGCAGCCGCTATTTGATCTATTGAAACCCACGGCACAAAGGCCGCGTCTGAGCTTGGCGTCGGGAAAGATCCCATGCGGCAGTACGTCATCTTGTTGCTGATTCCCGCGGTCTTTATTATCACCCCTGTCTCGGCCGCGCAACGATCTTCTTTGATGCTTCACTTCGGCGCCGGGCTCGCCGACGCCGCAAGGCCTTCCTATATCGACCGCTTTTGGCGCGACGGCGTCGTCTTTCACTTTGCCTTCGGCGTCGAGCCGACACCGCCTTGGGCCTTTTCGTTTTCCCTGACTCACTATACATTCGATTATGCCGCCGGCGTCGAGCCGCAGGGCGACAAGGCGGGCGTCAATGTTTTTACAGCGTGCGGCCAATACCGGCGACCGTTCGGCGATTATCGTTTGTTTTATACCGCCGGCTTTGGTTTCGGCGCGGCATCTGCGCCGCCGGTATTCGAAAAACAAGAAAAAGAAGCAAGCCCGTCGCCAGGCCGATTGCTGGAACCGCCGCATCAGAACGGCGGCCCGGCGGCGCATCTGGCCATCGGCATCGAACGGTTGTTGAACGACGGCGCTGCATTGGCCGTCGAAACATTCGCCGAAGGCATTTTCATGGAGCGCCAACCTTTTATCGGTTTCGGCCTCAGGGCCAAAATAAAATTCACCCTCTAACTCAAGGTCAAACAAGGAGCAAAGTTATGGTCAAGCAGCAAAAAACAATCCTGGTCGGTCTTTTGCTTGCAACATTGTTCGCGACCGGTTCTTGGGCGCAAAACTGGAATCGTCAGCCGACGCCGAACGACACGCTGACTTCGGTGCGTGTTCTGCCGGATCAGCGCGTGATTCTGCGCATCTATGCGCCGCAGGCTGCCGAAGTGCGGGTCGGCGGTTCGGATATTCCCAATATGGGGTCGGCCGCTGCGCTGACCAAGCGGGACGACGGCGTTTGGGAGACCACACTTGGGCCTTTGCCCCCGGGCGCCTATCGCTACACCTTTAATGTCGACGGCGTTTCGGTGCTGGATCCGCGAAGCGCTTCGATCAGCGAATCCAACGGCATGGTGTGGAGCCTGTTCTACGTGCCGGGCGCCGAGTTCATGGACCTGAAGAACGTGCCGCACGGCGCCGTCGCCGAACTGGTCTACTACAGCACTTCCCTGCAGCGTTTCCGCCGCCTGCACGTCTATACGCCGCCGGGCTATGAAACGGGCAAGGAAAAATACCCGATTTTTTACCTCCTGCACGGCGCTATGGACTGCGACGATTCCTGGACTACCGTCGGACGCGCGGGCATCATTCTCGACAATCTCATCGCCGCCGGAAAAGCGGTGCCGATGGTCGTCGTCATGCCGGCGGGCCACACCGGACCTTTCCGTTTCGGCGCTTCCGCCGCCTCCTCGCGCGACGAGTTCCTGGAGGATTTTCTCAAGGACATCATGCCGCTGGTGGAAAGCCGCTACCGCGTCTACCAGGAACAGAAATATCGCGCCGTCGCCGGCCTGTCTATGGGTGGTGCACAAACCCTCAACATCATCGGCGAAAAACTCGATCAATTCGGCTTTATCGGCGTGTTCAGCAGCGGACTGTTCAGTCTGCGTCCCGGACAGGCAGGCGCCGAAGAGTGGGAAAAGCAGCATCAGGCGGTGCTTACCAACGAGCAGTTCAAAAAGGGCGTACGGGTGATGTGGTTTGCCACCGGCGTCGACGACTTTTTGCTGGAAGTGTCGCGCGCCACGGTCGAGCTGATGCGCAAATACGGCTTTGAGGTGACCTACAAAGAGACGGCCGGCGGTCACACTTGGAGCAACTGGCGCGAATACCTGAACGAATTCGCCCAGCTGCTGTTCAAATGAACCTTCGCCGTTTTGCCGCAAAGGCGCATCCTGACAGCCGAAATTTGACCGCGTTGCGAAAAAAAGCTTGCATCTTTTTCTAAAAATCATTATTCTCTTTTCGAAAAATGAACGGAGATCATGATTCGTAACGCAAGGACAATTTCGAATTTCTGGTGGTGGCGCACCGTGTTTTGCGCGATGCACCACTAGCCGGACTTTTCTTTAATCAATTTGCGCCGTGGATGCATCGCATTCACGGCGCTTTTTATTTACGGGCGCTGTGAAAATGTCAAATTCACGGCGCCTTTTTTTTTAACTGCAAGAGGGAAGAGATGATACGAACGACTTTTGCTGATTTCGATCGCGCCGCCTCGGCGATGCCGCTGACGCCGATCATCGCCGAAGTGCCCGGCGACCTCGACACGGCGCTCTCGACGTTCATCAAAATCACCCGCAGTCCCTACCGCTTTCTGCTTGAAAGCGCCGAAAGCGGCGGCAGCCGGGGACGATACTCGATCATCGGCGATACGCCGTTTCTGATCTTTCAAAGCCGCGGGCGGCAGATCACGCTGAACAATTGTCTCGACAACACGCAGGTTGCCTTGGAAGACGATCCGTTCGACGTGCTGCAGAATCTGTTGCGCAAGTATGCCCGCCGAGCGCACGCGGCTCCGTTCGCCTGCAACGGCCTGTTCGGTTATTGGGGTTACGATTCGGTGCGCCACATCGAGAAACTGCCGGTCAAGGCCGCAGCCGATCTCGACCTGCCCGAGATTCACCTCTTTATCCCGCAACGGCTGGTGGTTTTCGACAACCTCCTGCACAAAATCACCCTGATGTTGTTTACGCGGGTGACGACGACGACTTTGCAGGCCTACGAATCGGCCGTCGAGGAACTGAAGGAGATCGAGCGGCTGATCCGCCGTCCGCTTGCCGAAGAGCTGCCGCTTCACCGGGAGGAAAAGCCGACGTTTGAAAGCAACCTTACGCGCAACGAATTCGAGAGACGTGTCGGGGTAGCCAAGCAGCACATCGCCGCCGGCGACGTGTTTCAGTTGGTTCTGTCGCAACGGCTGAAAATCCCCTCTTCGCTGCCGGCGCTGCAGATCTACCGCGGCCTGCGCATGATCAACCCGTCGCCCTATATGTTTTTTCTCGAACTCGGCGACGTCGAGGTTTTGGGCTCTTCGCCCGAAACCCTGGTCAAGCTGACCGCCGGCGAGGTGGCGGTCAAACCGATCGCCGGAACGATTCGGCGCGGACAGGATGAGGTCGAAGATCAGCGCCTCATTCAGACCCTGCTTGATGATCCCAAGGAGCGCGCCGAGCACCTGATGCTGGTGGATTTGGGCCGCAACGATGTCGGCCGCATCGCCGAGTTCGGCAGTGTGCGCGTGGAGGATTTCATGACGGTCGAAAAGTACTCGCATGTGATTCATCTGGTCTCAACGGTCAAGGGCAAGCTTGCAGGCGATCGGGATGCGGTGGATGTTTTCAAGGCCTGTTTTCCGGCGGGAACGCTGACCGGCGCGCCGAAGGTGCGGGCTATGGAATTGATCGAAGAGCTCGAACCGACGCGCCGCGCCGTCTACGGCGGCGCCGTCGGCTATATGCGCTTCGACGGCGACATGGACGTGTGCATCGCCATCCGTACGATCATGAAAAAAGCGGGCGTGCTCTACCTGCAGGCCGGCGCGGGCATCGTCGCCGACTCGGTTCCCGAACATGAATATCAGGAGACCTTGAACAAAGCCCAAGGCCTGTTGAAGGCGCTCGAACTGGCCAATGGAGGACTGTGATGGTTTGGGTTATCGACAATTACGATTCGTTTACCTACAATTTGGTGCAGTACGTGGGCGAATTGGGCTATCCGGTGCACGTGGTGCGCAACGACGGCCTGACGCCGGAGGACTTGCCCAACCTCGCTCCCGAGGCGCTGATCCTCTCGCCGGGACCGGGGCGACCGGAGGACGCCGGCATCACGCCGGCGGCAATTGCATATTTCAAAGACAAATGCCCCATTTTAGGCGTCTGCCTCGGCCATCAGGCGATCGGGTGCGTTTTCGGCGCGCGCGTCGTCGCCGCTCCCGAGCCGGTGCACGGCAAGGACACCTTGGTTTATCACGACGGCCGCACATTGTATCGTGAGGTTCCGAATCCCTTTCGCGCGGGACGCTATCACTCGCTGATCGTGGCGCGCGAGGGGCTGCCGGACTGCCTGACGATCAGCGCCGAAACCGCCGACGGCCTGATCATGGGGTTGCGCCATAAAGATTATCCCATCGAAGGGGTGCAATTTCATCCCGAATCGGTTTTGACCGAGCAGGGGAAACGCTTGATCGAAAATTTTCTCAGGAGGACAATATGATTCGTGAGACGCTCGAATATTTGAGTCAAGGCCTGGACATGACCGAAGACCATGCCTTTCGGTTGATGAACCGCATTATGGACGGCGAGTGCACGCCGGCGCAGATCGCCGGGCTGCTCATTGCGCTCAAGATGAAGGGCGAAACGGTGAGCGAACTGACCGGTTTCGTCAAAGCCATGCGCGCCAAGGCGGTGAAAATCCGCGCGCCGGAGGACACTGTCGACACCTGCGGCACCGGCGGCGACGGCAAAGGCACCTTTAACGTTTCCACGGCGGCGGCGATTACCGCCGCAGCAGCCGGTGCGCGCGTGGCCAAACACGGCAATCGCGCCGTTTCGGGCAAGAGCGGCAGCGCCGACGTGCTGCAGGAGCTGGGCGTCAAGATCGATTTGGCGCCGGAAGCGACGGAGCAATGCCTTCACGAGGTGGGACTCGCCTTTCTGTTTGCGCCCGTTCACCATCCGTCGATGAAGCACGCAGCGGTGCCGCGCCGCGAAATGGGCGTGCGCACGGCGTTCAACATCCTGGGGCCGCTGTCGAATCCGGCCTCGACGCAGCGACAGCTGATCGGCGCCTTCAGTCGCGATGCGGCGGAAAAGATGGTGCGCGTGCTGCAAAAGTGCAACAGTCGACACGTTCTGGTCGTGCACAGCCGCGACGGCATGGACGAGCTTTCCATCAGCAGCGAGACAACGGTCTATGAGCTGAAGGACGGCGAAATCCGCCGCAGCGAGGTGCGGCCCGAGCAGTTCGGCATCGAACGGGCGCCGCAGGAAGCGGTGGCCGGCGGCGACGCCAAGCAAAATGCCGAGCTGATGCGGCGCATTCTGGCGGGCGAGCCGAGTCCCTTTGCGGACATTACCGCCCTGAACGCCGGCGCGACACTCTACGTTGCCGGCAAAGCGCCGACTCTGGCTGCGGGCGTCGAAGCGGCGCGCGCGGTTCTGGCCTCCGGCGCCGCCAAGGCCAAGCTGCAGGAACTGGTCGACTTTACGCGGCGATATGCCGTAGAGGGAGCCGCGGCATGACCCTCCTGGAGCCGATTCTCGAAGCGGTGCGCAGCCAGACCGAACGCCGCAAGAAACAGCTGCCTTTGCGGCAGTGTCGGGATATGGCGGAAGGCGTCCGCGACGCTCGGCCGAGCTTTTCGGCCGCCTTGAAGCGGCGCGACGTTGCCCTCATTGCCGAGATCAAAAAGGCTTCCCCCAGCAAGGGGCTGCTTTGCAGTGACTTTCAACCGGCAGAAATTGCTCGGGCCTACGAGCAGGGCGGCGCCGCCGCGGTTTCCGTGCTCACGGAAGAGCAATTTTTCCAAGGCAGTCTCGAGGACCTTGCCTGCGTTGCAAATCAGGTGTCGCTGCCGCTGCTGCGCAAGGATTTTGTCCTCGACCCCTATCAAATTTACGAGGCAAAACTGCACGGAGCAAGTGCGGTGCTGCTTTTGGCGTGCCTGCTCGACCCGATGCAGCTGATGGACTATGTCGAAATCTGTCGTTCGGTCGGTCTGGAAGCCCTGATCGAAGTCCACAACGAGCGTGAGCTCGATACGGCGCTCGCCGCCTCGAGGTTGATCGGCGTCAACAATCGCGACCTAAAGACGTTCATTGTCGACCGGCAGACCAGCTTTCGCCTGGTGCCGCTGATTCCGGCGGAGTACGTCAAGGTCAGCGAGAGCGGTTTTTCATCCTTTAGCGAGATTCAAGAGCTGCGGCGGGCAGGTTACGACGCCTTTCTCGTCGGCGAGGCGCTAATGCGCGCGCAAAATCGCACCGAAGCACTGCGCAGGTTGAGAGGTGAGAATGCTGATCAAGATCTGCGGCATCACGAATCGTGAGGATGCCGAGGCGGCGGTTGCCGCCGGCTCCGACGCGATCGGCCTGATCTTCGCGCCCAGTCCGCGCCGCGTGACGCCGGAGCAGGCCGCCGGCATCGTCAAGGGGCTGCGCGGCGTGCTCAAGATCGGCGTTTTTGTCGATGAATCGCCCGAGGTGATTGCGGAAATCCGCCGATGCTGCGCGCTCGATGCCCTGCAGCTGCACGGTCATGAATCGCCCGAGACCTGCCGCCGATTGGGCGGCCTACTGATCAAGGCGTTCCGCGTCGATCACGAATCGGTTTTCGCCCGCTTTGTCGATTATCCCGCCGGCACTCTGTTTCTGCTCGACGCCTTTTCGCGGCAGGCGGCAGGAGGGACCGGAAAGGTCATCGATCCGGCGATTCTCGATCAGTGTCCCGATTTTTCCCGCGTCATTCTCGCCGGCGGTGTCGGCGTTGAAAACGCCGCGTCACTTGTCGACCGCTATGCGCCGCTCGGCCTGGACGCCAACTCCAGGCTCGAACTTGCGCCGGGCAAAAAGGATCACGACAAAATGCGGGAGTTTGTCCAGGCGGTGCGCGCCGCCGAACGGCTGCTGCGCGCCAAGGATTCGGTTCAACCAAGAGGAAATCCATGAGAAAAAGAGGCTATTTCGGCCGCTTCGGCGGCCGCTTTGTGCCGGAGCTGCTCATGCCGGCGCTTTATGAACTGGAGGAGGGATTCAGAACCATCGCCCGTTCGGCCGAATTCAAACAGGAGCTCGGCCGGCTGCTGCACCTCTACGCCGGTCGGCCTACGCCGATCTATTTTGCCGAGCGGCTGAGCGCCCATGCCGGCGGAGCGAGAATCTTTCTCAAGCGCGAAGACCTGCTGCATACCGGCTCGCACAAGATCAACAATTGCCTGGGACAGGCGCTGCTGGCGAAAAAGATGGGCAAGCGGAACATCATTGCCGAGACGGGCGCGGGACAGCACGGCGTGGCGACGGCCACGGTCTGCGCCCTCATGGGAATGAACTGCCGCATCTTTATGGGCGAGGAGGACATAGCCCGGCAGCATTTGAACGTTCTGCGCATGCGGCTGCTCGGCGCCGAGGTGGTGCCGGTCACCAGCGGCAGCCGAACCCTAAAGGACGCCACCAGCGAGGCCATGCGCGCGTGGATCGCTTCGGTGAAAACCACTCAGTACATGCTCGGCTCGGTCGTCGGGCCGCATCCGTTTCCGCTGATGGTGCGCGAGTTCCAGTCGGTCATCGGTCGCGAGGCCAAGCGCCAGATGAAGCGCTTCGGCGTCGATACGCCGGATTACGTCGTCGCCTGCGTCGGCGGCGGCTCGAACGCCGCCGGCATCTTTCATCCCTTTCGCCGCAGCGGGGCGCAGCTGATCGGCGTTGAAGCGGGCGGCAGAGGGCCAAGCTTGGGCGAAAACGCCGCTTCCATCACCTACGGGAGCCTCGGCGTGTTTCACGGCAAAAAGAGCTATTTTCTGCAGAACGATCAAGGGCAGATCGTGCCCGCTCACTCCATTGCCGCCGGATTGGATTACCCCGGCGTCGGGCCGGAGCATGCCTACTATCACGACCGCGGCCTGGCGCGCTATGTGACGGTCACCGATGCGGAGGCCCTGGCGGCTTTTCGCCTTCTCTCGCAGTTGGAGGGCATCATTCCGGCGCTGGAAAGCGCGCATGCCGTCGCCTATGCCGTCAAACTGGCTGCCGAATTGCCGAAAGATAAAGTGATTTTGGTCAATTTATCGGGACGCGGCGACAAGGATACCCGCGCCCTCGACGCGGCAGGAGGTGAGGCATGAACCGATTGGAGAAGAAACTGCAGGGACTGCGGCAAACCGGCGAAAAAGCGGCCGTCTTTTTCGTGACCGCGGGCGATCCGTCGCTCACGGAGACCCTTGCCGTGATGGAGGCCATGGCCGACGCCGGCGCCGACGTCATCGAGCTGGGCGTGCCGTTTTCGGACCCGATTGCCGACGGTCCGGTCATTCAGCGCTCGACGCAGCGGGCGCTGGCGCAAAACGTGACGCTGCCGGCGATTTTTTCGCTGGTCGAGGAATTCCGCCGCCAAAGACAGACGCCGCTGGTGCTCATGGGCTATTACAATCCGCTGCTGCGCTACGGCCTGCGTCGGGCAATGCAGGATGCCGCGCGCGCCGGACTGGACGGCGTCATCATCGCCGATCTGCCTTACGAAGAAGGGGAGGAGGCCGAAGACGCCGCGCAACGGGCCGGACTGTCGCTGATCTATCTCTTGGCGCCGGAAATCGACCCGGAGCGCACGCGCGCCATCCTGCACGCCTCGAGCGGCTTTGTCTACTGCGTCTCGCATTACGGCACTACCGGCGAAAAGAGCGGCGGCGGCGAGCTTTTGCCGGAGACGGTGCGGATGTTAAAGAGCATGACCGACCTGCCGGTGCTGCTGGGTTTCGGTATTTCGTCGCCGGATGATGTGCGGGAAAAGGCGGCCGTCGCCGACGGCGTCATCATCGGCAGTTGGCTGATCCGCACGCTCGAGGCCGCCGAAAACCGGCCGCAGGCCGCCGCCGAGTTTGTGCGCGCCGTCAAAAGGGCTTTGAAGCCAGGGGCGTAAAATTGGTGCGCTTGCGGCCGTTCGACGAGTCGCGCTGAGATGCATTATCGGACCAACGACCGCACACGTTTTGCCCTTGTTTCCGGATCATGCGGGTGCACGGCTTTTTGCTCTAAATGTCCCGAGTCCGCCTGCTTTAAAGCGCCCGTGGGCTGCGGCAGAAACCGCCGGCACCTCTGCCGATCTAAATCCGCGCATTCGCTCAACGATCCGATGCGACCCCACCGATCCGGCGTAAAGCGGCGCTTGAATGGACAGACCCATCCTTGCCGAGATGCGCTGTTCTCACACAATCCCCAACGACTGCGCCCGCCGAATCATCGCCTTAACTGCAGGAGTTTATTCCACCCAGGCGCAGGTTACCTGCACTTTCCGCCTGCCGAACGAATTTGTTTTCCTCGCCTCGATTTTGTATTTTGATGCCGCCTCTCTAGTATACTCTTGAACAATTGAATGACTTTTCGTAACATTAACCTGCCGAGATGAAATTGCGTATTCGGCAGGAATCTTTACAGAACCGCCTTTTAACTCAGGGGAGACGGCGGCTGAAGGGCGGCGGCATGGTTGCGGAAATTTCGTTTGCAAAGACCTTCCCGCCGGCTTTTGACGCACTTTGATTGACAGGAGATCCTAATGGCAGCAGGGTATAAGGACAAAAAACGTCCCATTGAATCTCACGAGCACCGCAAAAGTATTGGCTGAGCCGTTTCTTTTGCACAAAGGTACACGAGCATGAACCTGAGCGAATCCGACACACGCGCCAAACTGATTGATCCCGCCCTGCATGCACGCGGCTGGACGGAAAACCTGATCCGCCGCGAAGAAACCGCCGGCGCCATCGAGATCGTGGACGGCAAGCCGCGCAAAAGGGCAAAAGGGCGGGTAGATTACCTCTTACGTGTCGCTGTGAATGCCGAAAGCCAGCCGGTGGCCGTGGCGCTCATCGAGGCCAAAGCCGAAAACCTCCCCCCGGATCATGGTCTGGAACAGGCCAAGCTCTACGCGGCCTGCCGGCGCCTGAACGTGCCGTTTGTTTTCTCTACGAACGGCCGCCTCTTTGTCGAGTTTGATCGTCTGACAGGCCTGACCAGCCGGCCCAGACCGCTGACCGAGTTTCCCACGCCTGACGAGTTGCGCAAGCGGTATGAGCAGGCCATGGGCTTCCGGCTCGACGCCCCGGCAGCCAGGCCGCTCCTGGTGCGTTACCCCGGCGGCGATTTTGCGAAAAGCATTTGAAGGGAGGCTCTAAATGACAGACAATTGGAACAAGTCAAACAAGCCCGAAAACGTGGGCCGCTTGATCTCCCCACACGGAGGCTATCGCAAGCTGAAGAGCTTTCAGGTCGCGCAGTTGGTTTATGACGGCACCGTGATATTTTGCGATCGCTTTGTGCCGAAGAATTCGCGCACCCGCGATCAAATGGTGCAGGCGGCCCGCAGCGGCGTGCAGAACATTGCCGAGGGCAGCATGGCGTCGGCCACTTCAAAGAAAACCGAGCTCAAACTGACAGGTGTGGCGCGCGCAAGCTTGGAGGAGCTGCTTTTGGATTACGAGGATTTTCTGCGTCAGCGGGGGTTGCGGCTTTGGCCCAAGGATTCGCCCGAGGCGCTGGCGGTGAGAAGAAAGTATTTGACGGACAACTCGAACAGTTCAGACAGGACGGACCCTTATGGGTTCAGGACTGCTTCGGCGGAGGTAGCGGCGAACACCCTGATTTGCCTGATCAACCAGGCAAGTTATTTGCTTGGCAGGCAGCTTCAAAAGCTGGAACAAGATTTTTTGAAGGAAGGCGGTTTTACTGAGCGCCTTTATCGTGAGAGGAGAAGGGCACGCATGTCAGACAGATCGGACCTGTCGGACAAGTCGGACGGAGGCAGGACGCGATGAAAACTAGTGCCAAAAAACACACCACGCCGCAGTCGCTGAACGCGGCGATCAAGAACATCTGCGACATCATGCGCCGCTCCAACTGCGCCGGCGCGCTGCAATACGTGCCGGAGCTGACCTGGATCCTCTTCCTGCGCATCCTGGACGAGCGCGAGCAGCACGAGGCCGAGGCCGCCGCCGCGGTGGGCGCCGAATTCACCCCGTCGCTTGAGCCGCCCTACCGCTGGCGGGATTGGGCGGCGCCAGGAGGGTCACGGTCCTCCGTGACCGTGGGAGGGTCGCCGTCCTCGGCGACCCAAAATGCGGAAGGCGGGGACGCCGTCCCTCCCGGATGGAAACGGAAGGAACTGGAAGCCGGCGCTCTAGGCGCCTTTTTCAACTTCGTCAACCAGGACCTCATTCCCCATCTCAAGGGTCTCAAAGACCGGCCCAACGCCACAGTGCGGCAGAAGGTCATCAGCGAGATCTTTTCCGGCATTGAGCGCACGCGCATCGATACCGAGCGCAACCTGCTGGACGTGCTCGACAAGGTCAACGGAATCAGCACCGAGACCGTGGATCCGACCCATGTCTTCACCCTCTCGCAGGTCTATGAGGGTTTGCTGCTCAAGATGGGCGAGAAGGGCAACGACGGCGGGCAGTTCTTCACCCCGCGCGAGGTCATCCGCGCCATGGTGCGGGTGATTGACCCCAAAATC
>JAPDQV010000021.1:0-27581 GCA_034505495.1 candidate division KSB1 bacterium
CATAGAAAGATAGGTTGGCGCGTGCTCAAAAACCGTAGATTGTAAAGCCGCCGTCTACGGCCAGGCACTGTCCGGTTATATAAGAAGCGGCAGGCATACAGAGAAAGACGATAGGGGCGGCAACTTCTTCCGGCTCTGCGATTCGGCGCATCGGTGTCCTGTCCAGGATTTCTTTCAGGTATTTTTCATCTTTCAACAAACCTTCAACCAAAGGGGTTTTTGTATACCATGGGGCAACCGCATTGACGCGGATGTTGTCCGGCGCCCATTCCACCGCCAGGTTGCGCGTCAGCTGCAATAGCGCCGCCTTGCTCATGGCATAAGGCGCGCCCGTGCGCAAAGAGGTCAATCCCGCGACGGACAAGACATTGACGACTGCCGCCGCGCCGCTTTTCTTAAGCAGCGGATAAGCCAACCGGCACATTTCAAAGGCGGAATGCAGATTGGTCGACAGCACTTTGTCATACTCATCGTCGGTGTATTCGATCACCTTTTTGCGGATATTGGTGCCGACATTGTTGACAAGGATGTCGAGTCGATCCCATATCGCCCCCAGAGCTTCGATAAGGGCATGCCGGTCGGCTTTGTTGGTCAAATCTCCGGCTTCGCCGTAGGCGCTGAATCCTTTTCTCTGCCACTGCTCCAGACGTTGACCGAGCAATTCACGATCCCGAGCAATGATAAAAACCTCTCCCCCAAGCCCGAGAATCTCTTCGACGACGGCATAGCCGATTCCGCGCGTTCCGCCGGTGACAAGGGCTTTGCGCCCCTCTAACGACCATTTTTCGGACGACCGGATTGTCATTCGTTATTTACTGAAAATCAAACTCGAATTCGGGGCGGCCGAACGCATTTCGCCAACCTAATTCCAGCGAATTGCCCTTGGGCATCCAATGCAGAATGATCGAATTCCAAAAACGATGTAAGTCGATAGGTGAGGTAACGGCAAATCCGCCCTCGCCAAGATTGATGTCATCGTGCTTACGGCCGTTCACATAGACGAGTATCCTTCCGCCGCCGCGAAGCGATAGAAATGTCGGCTGCAATGCCGAATCTTTTGCATCGGCGTCCTCTTTTCTGACGCGCGGCCGGCCGGGATCGATTTGGAAATAAATGAGGACATCGCGGTAGGCGTCGTCCAACTTGAGCCGACCTTTTTCCACCGGTACTTCAGCCCAAATAAACGCCGAACTCAAACCATCGTTCGGCAGACGATACTCAGCAGGCCATCGATATTTGAAAACATTTTTCAACAATGATGAGTCCGGGTTGAAAAGACAATGCAGCCGCTGCGGACGACCTTCGCTCATTTTGGCGCCGATCAAGGTCATTTCGCCTTCGAAAATCGACTTATTGAAACGAACGCCGAGATTAGAAAGCAGATAGGTCCAAAACCGATGGGAATGATGATACCCAACAATAAATGGAACCTGACAGAGCAGGAATTCTCCTTTACCGACATTTATTCTCATGAGTCCGGCAGCGTGTTTGCGGGGGCCGTTCCATAAAAGATGGGTCATAACCGGCATTCTCGACTGCTCATGATTAGCGCCCAGAGTGAAAAACTCGCGCCAGGCCGAGGCATATTCGTTTACCAAAAGCTCATCGGCACCCGTACAGCGCAGCAGCCTGTTGGTCATCGGCATGTTCCGCAAAGTAGAAGAAGAATATTGCCCGCGATCGAGCCAATAGGTTTCCTGATGACTGATGCCCTCGAGGAGCATGTCATCTCCCCAGCGGACCAAATTGTAGACCGTGTCTATTTCCACCAGCTGAAGATCGATGTCAAGAACCTTGCGAAGAGTAGCGGCGCATGCAGGATCGACATCAGAAACGAGAACGGTTGCCCCCTTCAAGGCTGCTTTTTTCAATTGTCGGCAAATTTGCGAATCAGCTGCCGTCTTGCCCGAGAGCAAAAAGATGTCCGCCGAGAGGGTGTCTGCTGTAATGACTCCCAATTTTTCCGCCAATGGCAGTTCTCCTACAACGGTGCATCGATGTTCCTCGCGCGGACTGTAATCAGCCAAATAGCGCAGCATGGCGTAGAGCAGCTTGAGCGCCGCAGGATGTTCATCCAGCTTGTCCGTTACCCGCAACTGACAGGCGAGCAAAACGCCGTTGCCGAGGCGCGTCTCAAAGAGCGGCGTCCAGAATAAACCGCCGCCGCCGAAATCGCCGTAGGCTGAATGGAGGAACACCGTCACTTCGCCGATTTCAGGTTTTCGGTAAGGCTTGACCACCACCCAGGAATCGGAATCGCGCTTACCGTAGGGATCATCGCCCCAATAGGCGAAATCATCCGCTTCCATTTCGGCCAACAGGTTGCTCCATCCGCCGCGCATATGCGCCCGTTCCGTGGGCCGATTTTCCAACGGCACTTGCGGAAAGAGCGAATGCGACTGTTCCAAAAGGATGACCCTGCCTCCGCGTTGAAGAAAAGCAGCCACATCGAGATGATCGGTGCTGTTCGGACGCACGGCATCTTTTTCGATCAGCAAAATGCGCGTCAATTTCGGATCGGCTTCAGCAAGAGACTTGAGCCGCACCGCCGCCAGTTGATGACGGCGAATAAAGCCGTTCATGGAGCCGTCGCCGTATACCGCGATCATCGGCAGATCAATTTCGGCCGTCTTGGAACTTTGCGGCATGACGCTGATTTTTCTTTGGCAGGAATCGAATACGCGCGCCTTGTTGTAAAATCGTGAATCGATGGTAATCGTTTGCAGTGATATGACTGCCGGTGGGGGTATTTCCAGCTCGAACTTTTTGGTATAGCCGTTATCGAGAGTCAGAGGCCAGGAGCGTTTCCAATAACTCTTGCCGCGCAGAGAGGCGGTTACTTCAAATGTCCCGGTAACCGGCCCGCCGGTATCATTAATCAATGTGACCGTATGCCGGATCATCTGGTCGCTGTAGACTTGGGTACGTTTTTCCCGCACGACCAGTGCAAATGGTCGAAATGCATGCCGCATAATTTCGAAACTCGGTCCGGGTTCGTAGCCGAGCGCATCAGCGTTCCACCAGGCGAATTCGCTGCCGTACGGGGCGCTGCGCAGCGGTTTGAGCCCCGGCGCCGTCAAATCCGGCCAATAAAAGCGCCGCTCTTTTTCCCATGGCCGCCAATTATCCAATCCGGAAAGATTCCATGGGAAAAAGCAGGCGACCTCGTTGGCGCGCGCTTGTTCGGCGAGATCGGCGCATTCCAGGGCAACGGCTTTGTGACACTCTTCAAAAGACGAAAAGACCGTGTCGTCACCCCAAATCAGGTTGTCGATCGGCTGACCATAATGCCACTTGCCGACCTCGCCGACGTGCAACGGTTTGGAGCGATCCCACCAGTCCTCGCCGGTGCATTCGACGCCGTAATGGCGGGAAATCAGTAACTGCTCGCTTTCATCCCACAGCGAGCTGTCGCCGTCGTGATAGGCGATGCGCGTCGGATCGAGTTCATGATAAAGACGGCGCAGCCGCGGCATATTCTGAATGACCAGAGTCCGATTCCAACTCCATCGCACCTCATTGCCGACGCTCCATAAAATCACCGAGGGATGGTTCTTGTCGCGCGCAATGATTTCACGAACATGCTGCTCCGCATTCTTCCAAAGTTCCTCTTTGTCCAATGCCTGAGTGTGGGTAAAGAACCAGGCCGATTCGACGCATACCAAAATTCCCATCTCATCCGCCAGATCAAGCCAAAGGGAGGGATGCGGAAAGGTATGGGTGCGGATATAGTTCATGTTGCACGCCTTCAGCATCCGAAACCACTGACGAACATACTCAGGCCGAAAGCTGTCAAAGCTGCTTTTATGCCCCCACTCGCCGAAAAGGTGGATCGGGGAACCGTTCAGCATTATATGCCGGCCTTCGATCCACACCTCGCGGAAGCCGAAACGATCGATTCGTTCGTCCAGCGGTTGGTCGCGTTCCTGCAGACGACTGACGAGATGGTACAAATAGGGTGACTGCGGCGACCAAGGTCTATAAGATGACCACGATTGCACCACGACAATCTGACGTCGTTCACCCGGTTCGAGCTTGAGCGGTTCGGCGCCGAAACCCAGACAATCTCTATCCTTTTCTCTGACAATAAAAGCCGGTGTCACGGTGCGCGGTCGTTTAGAAGCATTTACGACCGTCAGAAGGACGGTCAGTTCATTGCGTCGAACCGAAGTTCGGATGGTGACGTCATCGATGTAACAGTCCGGCCGCCGTAAAAGAATGACGTCCTGCCAAATACCTGCCTGATGTTCCATTTGATCCGCGCCGGTAGGCGTAAAAGTCCTCTCGTTCTCATCTCGGCGATAGTCGGTGCAGTAGACATGCAGGACGTTTTCGCCGGTTTGAAGCAGTTCGGTGACGTCGTACTCTTTGGGAAGAATGCCGTTGAGGCTGATTCCGGCGGTCATGCCGTTAACGAACACCCAGGACTCGCGCAGAACCCCGCCGAAACGAAGAAAATAGCGGCTGTCTCTGCGAACATCATTGAGAAAAAACGTCCGTCGGTACCAGGCATTTTGGGTGCGGTTCCACTCTTCAGGGTAACCGTAACTATCGAAAAGCCGCCATTCAGCCCAGAAACACTGCGCCGGATTATCATCTCCAGGGTTTTTGTAACCCCGCGTCCATGAACCGGGAACCAGAATCGCTTCTTCCAGCCAGCCGTCCTGCGGAAGCGCCGTCGGACGATGCCAACCCAGACGTTTTTCGTCCAATACCGGATAGAAATCCCATAGTCCGTTAAGAGAAACCTCGGCCCGCAGACAGAAAGCATTAATAGTGTTGACATCTTTGCGTATGCGAATTTCCTGCGAGAAAAGCAGCGTCGGTAGTATCAATAACGCCGGATAAAATCGTCTCATGACCGCACCCTATTTGAAGAGGAGCGAAGAATTTCGTTCAAATATACGAGTTTTCGCTTCCCTTTGCAAAAGGTTGAAAAGTAAAAAAGTGAAACATCTGCCGCTTCAACAAGGCCTATCGTGCCCCTTGTTTTGTTAACGGTTCGTCTCTGCCTTAATATTTAGTCTCCTTCGATCGGAAAATCTTTTCACAAAAGGGTAAAACCAATCAGCAGATCGGCGAATTGATGCGGCATGGCGGGAAGAAAGACATAATGAAAGCGGCTTTTGATCGAAAACTGCAGCGTTTCGGAAACAAGAAAATTGAACGAAATGCCGGCAAAAGCCCCTACGGCCGAGGCGAGACTCTCGCTGACGGCTCTGACTTCGGTTCCCCAATATTCGACATATACCTGAGTGTTCGACATGGAGTAGAGCCCCAGTCCCATTTCATACCCGACACGGTAACGATACAGCAAATAGTCTTCAAATCCCTTAAAGGAAAGAAGCATGTTCCCGATGCCGATTGCCGTGCCTTGAATAGAAGAGCCTGCAGCTGAAATGCCTTTTGCGCGGGAGAATCGTACAATATCCATAGGCAGCCGCGAGTATCCGAAGGAAAGCCCCAATACCATGTCATTGCGCAATAAAAGGTCACCTTCGAGGTAAAAAGAAACGCCTCTGTTCCAAAATTCGCTGAAATCGAACGGCGCCA
This sequence comes from candidate division KSB1 bacterium, assembly GCA_034505495.1. NCBI lineage: Bacteria > Pseudomonadati > Candidatus Zhuqueibacterota bacterium. The sequence goes on from JAPDQV010000021.1 coordinate 5,554, forward strand.
GGGGCTCAATACCGCCGCCGTATACCGAAAGTCCCCATAAAACGACGGGAGGAACCTCGGTTTTCCCACCTCTCACCTCCTGAGCCTTTACAGAATAAAAGGCGAAAAATATGCCTGATAAAAGCGCAAGTTTATGCATTATCTTGACGGTCATTCAACATCTCGATTCATGTTTTCAGCAGGAATCGTTGCCCTTTATGATCGATCCTGCTGTAGAGTGAAAGCCATACCTTCTCATGCTCCGTTGTTTTCCTTTTTCCTTATAGACAGCTCATTACATGTGGGAAATTAGTAAAAATAGCGCAAGAATCCAGAAATATTTACGGCATTGAAATCTTGACGGATAATGTGTAATTTGCCGAGACAAAAGAAGGATTCCGGAAAGTGTATCGGTTTAGTCGACAGGCGATGGGGACGATCATCGATCTCTATTTTGCCGATATTGATCAATCATACGCCGCTTCTGCAGCCGAGGAGGTTTTTCGCCTCATTGAACGGTTGGAACAGCTTTTAAGTCGATTCATCCCGACCAGCGATATCAGCCGAATCAACGCGCTGCCGATCGGCGGCTCGACGGTCGTGAGCCTGGAGACCTTTGAGTGCCTCAAGCAGTGCCGCGAGATCTATTACCGTTCCGGCGGCGTCTTTGACGTGACCATCGGCGCCTTGTATCGCATCTGGCTGAACGAGGACAAATCTTTGCGCAATCCTTCGGCGCGGGATATCGAAGAAGCAAAGCGCCGTGTCGGTTTTCAGCATCTGGTTTTGAACGAAGCTGATTTCAGCGTCACTATGGCCGGGGGACCGGTTGTCCTCGATTTGGGCGGCTTCGGCAAAGGTTATGCGCTCGATCTGGCTGCAGAGCTGCTGCAGGAGTGGGAGATTCCGTGCTACATGCTGAATGCCGGACAAAGTTCGTTGAGATTCGGCGATCCCCCTGCCGGCGAGCCGTGGCGGGTGACGCTGAGCGATCCTTTTAACGGCTATAGACCGTTTCGCGAACTCAGGCCTTATCGGATCGCGATTTCAGGGTCCGGGCTGCAGAAAGGCCGTCACATCATCGACCCGCGCTTTGCCAGGCCGGTCGAAAACCGTCGCGCTGCCTGGTCGTATCACCCTTCAGCCGCTTACGCCGACGGCTGGTCGACGGCTTTCATGATGCTCAATCTGCGCGAAATCCGCGCCGCCTGCCGCGAGAACAGCGGCCTCGGCGCGACGATTCTGTTCAGCGGTTATGAACCGCTTGAGGAACGTCTGTTCGATTTCGGCGAATTTTGGATCGAAGGGTAGACAGCCGGTCATGCTTACGCAACAGACGCTTCATATTGTTCATAGGTCACCCAAAAGATATGGGGTAAACGGAAAACTGTCGGCGGCTGCTCATAGAAAATATTTTCACCCAATTCCGCCGCTTCTGCTTCTGATTTACCTCAGACCGGCCATGATTCCGAACCATGTCGAAGCGCAGACTCTTTTCGGCATCGTCATTGATGCCGGTACCGGTCGGCCGCTGCCGCTTGTTCAGGTCTATCTTGCCGGAACCACACTCGGCGACGTAAGCGACAGCCTCGGAATGTACAAAATTGAAAACATTCCTCCCGGTCACTATACGCTCGTCGCCTCGCATATTGGCTATCAGCCGGTTCAACAGCATGTACGGATTCTCCAAAACCTCGAACAAACGCTGTTTCTTCAGCCGCGCGTCATTGACCTGCCGGAAGTCCAAATTGAGGGTCTGCGCGACCCCGAATGGCGCGAGCGGCTCCGTGAATTCGAGTCTGCTTTTTTGGGGGCTGCGGGACGTGAACACTGCCGGCTCCTGAATCCTCAAGTCCTGCGCTTGGAGCGCCGCGGCGACCGGCTTTTTGCCTATACAAACCAACCTTTGGAAATCGAAAACGCTTTTCTCGGTTATCGCGTCTCGGTCATCATCAAGTCGTTTGAGCATTACGGCGACCGTACCGCCTATCAAGTTTTACCCTTTTTCCAGGCTTTAAAAACTGATCAAAAAAGCCGAGAAACCTTTTGGCAGGAGAATCGACGCCGCGCCTATTACGGCTCATACCGACATTTTTTTCATGCCCTATTTTCCGACGCACTCGAAGCGGCCGGATTCGTTGTCGAACGGGTGGACGACCGTAGGCCGTTCAGTACCCCTTTGGAACGAATTTCATCTGCAGCTGCGAAAGGAAAGATCTACTCGGATACCGAATACCTCTTGTTTAAGAAAATTCATTTCCGAGATTATCTTCGCATTCGTCCCTTAAATAATTATGCCCAAACCTCCTACCTTGAGCTGCCGGTTGACACGTTGATCGTCGACTGGCAAGGAAACAGCTTGAGCGAGCCGGAAATTATACGGTCGGGATTTTGGGGCGAACAACGCTTTGCTGAAGAGCTGCCGTGGGATTATCTTCCCTGACTTTGTCGAAAGGGAGTCGACCGCAGCGCACGTCTGATGCGATAGAGTTCGCCAAGCACGCGAAAAGGCATTTTAGCGAGTTTGAGACGACTGTCAGGATCGGCTGTCCATTCGACCGGAAACTCGAGAATACGATAGCCTTTGCGCACGGCGCGCAGAATGATTTCGACGTCGAACTGGAAACCGTCGATGATCGACAGCGCATAGAGTTCCCGCGCCGCGTCGCCCAGATAGACTTTGAAACCGCATTGAGTGTCGGTCAAATGGCAGGGCACCTTCATGGTCACTTTGAGGAAACGGAGAAAGGCCTTTGAGATCAAGCGACGGATTTTGAGATGCGGACGGACGATGATGCTGTTCGGCAGGCGTCGAGAGCCGTGCGCCAACTCGCAGGCGCCGGCCTTTATCAGCGATAACCCGCGCAAGGCGTCTTCATACGGAATACAGAGACCGCTGTCGGCAAACATGACCCAGCGGCCCTGAGAGTGAAGCATACCGGTGCGGACCGCAAATCCCTTGCCTCGGTTCGGATGGTAGTGCAAAATGGTCAAACGGACGTTCGGCGGCAGTCCCTCCACGCGCGCTCTTTCGGCGCCGTCGTCGGTGCTGCCGTCGTCGACAACAATAATTTCTCCGGAAGAAAAATGTCGGCCTAGGAACTCCGCCGCCGCCCGCACGTCCGCGGCAATCTTGGTGCTTTCGTTATAGATGGGAATAACAATGCTGAAATCCACGACCGACCTCTGTTGTGACGGTGCAACATAAAAGTTTCACCGCAACAAAGCAAGAGAATGAAGGTAAAAATAAGTCACCGACGATCGGTAAGCGATTGTGTTTGATATTATAGGAAAAAGATAATAAATTGTTGTCGTTAAATATTATCACTGTTCTGCAAAGTTTGCGGCAGCAGAAAAACGATACTTCAACAAACAATCGGCGACATTTGCGACTGTAAAACAGAATTTTTGCGAACAGCCAATCCGTTACGTCAGCATCAAGAGTTTTCTTATTGAGTTATAGATTGTTAAGGAGCGGTCTGCTTCGGATTTAGAGACACAATTTGACTACAAACCAAGCGAAAATGAGGACTTGCCGCTGATCGTTGCCGCCGAAAACAGCCAAGCTCGTTCGATCGCGGTTGAAAGACGGCATGATGCTTCGGGTGCTTATAGCTTTTCATTATGACGAATTAAAGGTTCAGGTACTTCAACAAGGGATTTATCTTACAGTTGCAGTCTTGATCGTTGTTCCATGCCGCGCTCAATTTAGCCTGTAGAGTCAGCACGTGCAAATGGGGCGGTTGGGTGTTTGAGGAAAATATTCACAATTAAGGCGGGGAACTTTTGCTGACATCAAACAGGAGGAATCCATGAAGCTTTTCCTTCTCTCGGTAATTTGCTTCACCCTCGCTGCGCCGTTCGCCCATGGTCTTGATTATCAAGTTTCGTGGATCGGCAACACTTTTTCCGGAAAATCAAAGTGGGTTCAGGAAGACATTGCCGATATTTTTGTAACCGCCGACGGGCGCGTGTTTACCAATGTCTTTTGGGATGAAAACGGCGGCGAAGTCACCGAGTTTAAAAACGGAGATTTCATTCGCACAGCTCAAAACACGCACGGCTGGGGATATCATGGCGGAGATGCGATTACGGCCAATTCGAGGTACGTCTATTTCGGCTATTTCATTGAAAATGAAGGCGGCGGGCTGGTTGATCCGGTGAAATGGCCGCCCAAAGGCTATGATTGGTATGCTGTCGAGCGTCGATTCAAGTCAAACATCCAGCAGCCTGCTTTGTTCGAAGGCGGAAAAGGCGGTAAAAGCAAGGGCAGCTATTTATTGATTCACGAACTTCCCAATAACACAAAAGGCGCTCATATTTCCGGCCTGGCGGCGGATGATGCCCTGCTTTTCGTCAGCTGTCCTTACGATAACAAGATACGGGTATTTGACGCCCAGACTATGAAGCCGGTGGGCGAATGGTCGGTAGAGCGACCGGGAAAATTGGCGCTCGACGGCGAAGGCATGTTGTGGGCCGTCAGCGGCCATACCATCCGGCGCTTCAGCCGCGAAGGGGAAGCCTTACCGCAACAGATCGTCTTTGACCCGAAAGTCATGCCCTCCGACATAGCCGTAGATAAACAGAATCGACTGTTCGCATGCGATCAAGATCTGACTCATCAAATACACATCTTTGAAAACATCACGACCACGCCGACTTTCAGCAGGACTTTCGGCACGTTATACGGCGTTCTCGCCGGTCCGATCGTCGGGGAATTCGGTGATTTGCGCTTCAACCATCCCGTCGGGGTTGGTGTAGATGATGCGGGAAACATTTACGTAGCCTGCCGCGGTCCGTTGGGCGGCGGCGGGTCGGTTCTGGAATCATATAGAGGAGACGGCACTCTAAATTGGAGGTTGATGGGGTTGGAATTTGTCGATTGTGCAGCCGTCGATCCTGAGTCGGAAATCGATGTTTACACCAAAGAGGAGCACTTTGTGCTGGATTACAGCCGACCTGCAGGCAGTCAATGGACATACAAAGGCTATCTCATAAATAAAATCAAGTATCCGGATGATCCGCGTCTCCACGTTTGGTCGGCAGGTGCCAAAGTCCAGCGAATACAAGGCCGTCTTTTTCTGTTCGTCAACACCATGCACATGGAGTCGCTGATTCAATGCTATCGATTCAACCGCGAGACCGACGGCGAAACCGCCATTCCGTCCGTCTTTTTCGCGGCCCGTCCCTATACGGACAAGGGCAGTTGGCCGAATGGTCAACCGAAATTGGGCGAATACATTTGGCGGGATGCCGACGGAGACGGCGCCTTTGACCCAGACGAATATATTCAAAACCGCAAACTCAATGCGCCTGAAATCTGGGGATGGTCGGTTGATTCCGAGGGTACGGTTTGGCAGGCAACGCGCTACGACGGCATTCGGAAATTTCCGCTCCAGGGTTTCGATGAACACGGCAATCCAATTTGGACATACGAAAAAATGGAAATCATTAAAATGCCCCAGCCGCTCAATCGTCTGGAACGCGTCTATTATTTGCCGAAATTGGATGCCATGTTTTTGGTCGGCTATACGCGTGAGCATCCGCATCATGACGGGATGTGGAAGATCATGGGGCGCGAAATCGTGCGCTACGATCAGTGGAGCTTGGGCAACCGAATTCCCACCTGGCAGGTCGTGCCCGATTATCTTCAGGATGCTACAGGCAATTTGAAGCCTGCATCAGTTGCTATTACCGAGGAGTATTTATTCGTTTGCTATGTAATCGAAGAATTCGTCGATATATTCAGCACCGAAACGGGCGATTATGTCGGCCGTTTAAGCCACACACAAGCTTTAGGCGACTGCGGTTGGGTCGACATACCCGAGGGAATCGAGGCATTCAAGCGATCAAACGGCGAGTATCTCATATTTGTCGAAGAAGATTTGAAAGCAAAAGTAATCATGTATCAATGGCGGCCGCAGGTTGCGAACGTCGAAGTTTCATTGACACCGAAGGAATTTGCATTGTTGCCGGCCGTTCCCAATCCATTCAATCCGATGACGTCGATTACGGTAGTACTTGCCGAGGCAAGGAAAGTATCGGTGACGGTTTACAACCTGCTCGGCCAACCCGTCCGCACTTTGCTCAACAGCTATCGACAACCCGGCAGGTTTCAAGTTTTTTGGAACGGTACCGATGAAGCCGATCAACCGGTCGCAGGAGGTGTTTATCTTATCTGCTTAGAAGCCGGCGACCGGCGCGTTGTGCAAAAAGTGATTCTTCTCAAATAGAGAAATTCGTCTCGGCAGGTTTCATCACAAATATATTAGGGACATCCGTGAAAAGATTACCTTTCATAAGCTTTCCTAATTTTGAAAGGATATATAATGAACCGGCGTCAAGTAATTCTTTCTTTGGCAGCCGTTGCTGCCGGCGGAGTACTGTTTGCTGAAGCTCGAAAGGAAAGAAGGATTGCCGAAAAAAAAGCAGCGGCGGCAGCTCTACAGCCTGTTGGGCGATCTGCCGCCGCGCAATCGCCCCATCAAGGCAGAGGTCATTGCCGTCGAAAAACGGGAAAGTTATCACCTTGAAAAACTACGCCTCGATCTCAACGGCGAAGAGATTGTACCTGCCTATTTCATCAAACCGCTCGAAGCCAAAGGGGCGTTGCCCACGGTGCTCTTTAATCACTCCCATGGCGGCAAGTATTATCTTGGTAAAGACGAATTGCTGCTGGGCAACAGCTATATGGCTTCGCCGCCCTATGCCGAGGAGCTTACCCGTCTGGGTTATGCGGCGCTCGCGATCGATCATTGGCTTTTCGGCGAACGATCCGGCCGCGAAGAGATCGATCTGTTCAAAGAAACCCTCTGGCGAGGAGAAGTATTGTGGGGGAAAATGGTCTATGACAGCCTGCGCGCCATTGACTATTTACACACCCGCAAGGATGTCGACATCTCGCGTTTGGCCACCCTCGGCATGTCCATGGGCAGCACTATGGCCTGGTGGGTGGCTGCGCTCGACGAACGCATCAAGGTCTGTATCGATATCTGCTGCCTGACCGACTTTGACGCTCTCATTCAGCATCGCGGATTAAAAGGGCACGGCATTTATTATTACGTGCCGGGGTTGCTGAAACACTTTTCCACTTCCGACATTAATCGCCTGATTGTTCCCCGACCGCATTTGGCGCTGGCCGGCCGCAAAGATGAGTTGACTCCAATCGACGGCCTGGAGCGCATCGACCGCGATTTGAAGGAGGCCTACGCGCTCGCCGGGAAACCGCAAGCTTGGAAACTGGTCTTATCCGACGAAGGACACCTTGAAACACCGGAATTCCGGCAGGAGGTTATCGAGTTTTTGAAGGATAATTTTTAGGCAGTTATGCCGGTAAGACTATTTGCAATTAAATCGATAGAAACCTTTGAAATAATCTTCTATTTCCGCGTCGTCGATTTTCGGGTGATTTTTTACTGGATTTCAGGCGGAAATTATCGGCAGTCGGATCATTGTCGCCGATCTTCGGCAACATGCTCTTTGACAAATGCATTTCAACGAGCCTTTCCTCGGCTATTCGGCCTCATAAACGCACCTTTCGGGCGCTTTATGCCGCCGCGGGCGCAATGCCCCTCCGAACATTTTCAATCATGCATAAAAAGGTGAACTCGAGGTCGCTGCGCTTCAAATTGAGGTAACCAACCGCCCGCACCCGTACAGACGCTTGAAATGGGCGAACGGACGCTCCACCGAGCCGCGCACCCGACTCTTCTTCCCGTTCAGACGCTTCCGCTTCTCCGACAACGGACGGTTGCGGTATCCCTTGTCCAAAATGCCGCACCAAACACCCTTTTGTCGAGGGCTGCGTTTGCGCTCCGCCGACATGTACGCCTTGTCCCCGAACACCGAACGCTCGTCTCCGCTGATCAATTCGTCCGTCTTCTGCGAGTCGTGCACGTCCGCCGCCGTGAACGCCTTTCTGCGGATCACTCCCGAGCCCTCGTCCGCGCCGATATGAGCTTTGTAACCGTAATAGATGCGCCCGCCTTTTTGCGTGAATTGGACCTCGCCCTCCTCCTGCACCCGGCCGCGCACGCTCCTTTCCTTCTCCCCCGCTTTTCGCCGCGGCCGACGCGCGCTCGTCACAATCGTCGCATCAACCCATGTGCCGCGCTTGAGCACTACGCCGCGAGATTCAAGATCCACGTTGATGAGTTCGCACAATCGGTCGTAAAGACCGGCCTTGACCAGACGCCCGCACTTCGAATCCTTGAAAACAACCGAGCAAACTTCCAGTTTATCCCAATCGATGAATTCGTCTATTTTCTTGAGAAAGCTCGCCGCTGCGTGGTCTCTGCGTCTGTTGAGCATGCCCTCCATTAAAATCAGTTGTGTCATTGCGCGGCCGATCATTGGTTCTCATGTAGTCTTTGGGTAAATCAAGTTAACCGATGAAAGCGACTATTTCAACACTTTTCCCAATAAGGCGGACGATTAAATCAAAAGTTTCGTTAAGTAAAAATTTACTTGACATAGGCAATTTTTTATGTTATTCTAAATTAATTGAGAAATGTGTACGGTGTGGATGTGGATGTGTAGTACCGAGTTACCCGGGGGTGCCTTTTTAATTATGCTGGAAAATCATCAAACTCATTGCTCCTTTTTTGCTGAGCATTAAACAATTGAATCAGGTGCAGCAATAGAGGAACTTTTTCAATTCATTTACTGTGCTGTATTTTCTCAAGGGGGGTGAATATTATGAGGGAATAAAAAGGTGGGCAGTGTGCCAGGCACCACACCCAATATACGTTTGTTTGCCGACCATAGCAAAGAAACGTACATTAAAAAGTTACGTAAACATCCTGATTTTTCAAACTTAAAATCAAGAAGGAGAGCCATTATGCGTATCATTTTAGTCTCTTGTGTTTTGACAATAATATGTTTGTCGTACCTATTTGCTGATACTAGATCCCTTGTAAAAAAAATGCATTAACATTTGCTCAAGTCGAATGGGGTAAGGTCGTAATAGATGACGGATTACCGTACTATGGACACGACGGAAAAGTTGCGGTTTACTCCTTTACCGTTTTATTGGACGCACAAGAATACATGACCTCGGATAAAATACTGCAGAGTGTGTCACGTTACCGTGAAGAACGAAAAAAATGGGAGTATTTGCGGGATCAAGCGTTGGCCGCCAATGACCGGCCGGCAGTCAATTATGCAGCTTTGAAAATTGATGAAGCCACTGCGGCTATGCGCGCCGAGAGTAAATTTGCCTCCCTTTATATGAGCGCCGATGAAAATAATCCGGTTCCCATCATGTTTTATACCGGGTTGCCGGTACATTATGTTGCTTTTTCTGATGCCATGGAAGCAGCCGCCAAGAAATTATCCGGCAGTCTTGCTGTCTCAAGATTTTGCTTTGGCGGGCCTTTTGCAGTATTCATAGAAGTGACTAACGGCAGCAACAGAACTTTTATTGATCTCCTGCATCCGACCTCTTCCAATCTGACGGATGAAGAATTAGGAAAATATTTTGGGAACAGAAAAGGGAATTATCAAATAAAATCTCCTAAATTCGACGAAGGACAAAACATCATTCTTTCCGAGCCTTGCCCATCTGTTCGAACAGAGAAAAAGATAAGTGGCGTTCCTGACTACCAATGTGAAAAATCGCGGGGTTGTGCTCCGGCGGCCGCTGGTTGTGTTCTCGGTTACTGGGATGATCGCGGCTATCCCAATTTGGTTGACGGCGGCAACAGCAATTACCGCGGAACTGAGGGCGTTGATGGTTATTTGAACCTGATTTGGAATGAACTGGCGAATGCGATGGGATATGTAATAGGAGTAGGAACTTATACTCATCTTATCGCGCCAGGCATCAAGACAGTTACAAATACCATTAATGGCTATAATTTTAGTACAAGCAACAAGTATTATAGCAACCCTGCAAATGATCGATCTGCGTATTGGACTGAGATCGATGCAACCCGCCCTTTGGTTTATTGTATTCAACACCCACTCTATGGAGGGGGTGCGGGCGGGCACGCCGTCACAGGTATAGGCTATAAAAGATTAATTTACGATGAACCTTGCAGCGGCATTTATTACTATAGAATAGTACATGATAATAACACCACCACTGGTATTGACGTATACTTGAATGAAGCAGATATAATTGGCGGAACCAACATAATCACTGTGCGCCCAGGAGTTGCGAAAAAAGGATATTCTGAAGAGAGGCCTAGTCCTGACCAATATATTTTGAAATTGACAAATTATCCTAATCCTTGCAATCCTGTGACAACTCTCAGTTTCGAAATTTCAAAAGAATCTAAAGTAGAATTATCGATATTTAACTATTTGGGAGAAAAGGTGCGATCTTTTCAAATAGGCACGTTGGGTGTCGGCCGCCATTCATTGCAATGGGATGGGAACGACGAATTTGGCAACAACATGCCTTCTGGAGTCTATTTCGCTGAATTAAATGTAGAAGGGAAAACACTTCTGCATAAGATTGTCCTTGTAAGGTAAATTTAATTGTTGAGCCATGCTTTTTATTTAAAGCATGGCTCTTTAAAAGGAGCCGGACAAAATGCACCGACATTCAAAGAATTTTTCCGCTTCGATATTTTTACTATTAACTTTTTTTATCTCTTCCGTAAAAGCCGGTACATGGGAAATTGTTAGACAAAGTGACTGGGAGTTTTCGCTTTCCCGTGTCAAGTTCAGAGATTTGCACAACGGCTATATTGCCGGATTACAAGATCAGCTTTTATTAACCAATGACGGCGGTAATACTTGGAAAAGACATCGATGGCCGGATTCTTTGCTTGGTACAGCAATAGACGCAGTATGGGGAGACATGCACTTTTCATCGACCGGCGATTTATGGCTGTCCGGCAGCAGTGGTTATTTTCTCAAGATCACATCGGAAACGCAATCTTTTCAATTTTATAGAATCCCAAATCAACCTGAGCTTAGCGGCGCATTTTCGATTGTGGGAGAAAAAATTTGGGCTGGTGGGTATTACGGTTCTATTTATTATTCCTCCGACAGCGGACAAAATTGGCAGCAAATTGCCGATCTCACAACATCTGAGAGTATCCTTTGGGACATTCATTTTATCGACAGTTCCAAGGGATTCGTCTTAATCCGTACCGGCATCGACCGCACTCAGTGTCTGCGCACGCGTGATGGCGGACGAACGTGGAGTCCGATTGATAATGCGGCAGTACATGGAAGAAGGTTTTATTTTATCGGAGAAAGACACGGTTGGGTATTAGGCGAATTCAATGAGGTATTCCTCACGAGCGACGGTGGCGAAAACTGGGAGCGGGTTCATGTAACAGATGATACGAAACGCTTTCATGCGCTCTTTTTCGTCAATGATCGGATCGGGTGGCTTGGCGGTGAAAAGGGATTGTTTTTCAAAACAACAGACGGCGGTAAAAGCTGGAAGCGAACAGCGGCACCCACACTTAACAAAATCAATGACATCTATTTTATTAATGAACAGATCGGCTGGGTTGTTGCCGACTGGGGGCTGATCGCACGCAGCGACAACGGCGGTGAATCCTGGAAATGGCAAATAAAGGCGCCAAGCAACAACTTGTACGGCGTCCATTTTATAGACCATCGTACTGGATGTGCAGTAGGCGACAATATTTTTATCCGCACTGAAAACGCCGGCCATACTTGGGCTCAAAGCGATTCCATTACCGGCAATGAAATTCAGTTTGTTGACCAAACGACGGGATGGATCAACGGCTTTGGGGATATTCTGCGAACCGGAGACGGCGGCAAATCGTGGGAAAAAGTCCATCATTTTGACAACGACACGATAACGGCCATCCATTTTATCAATAGAGAAAATGGGTGGGCCTTGTCCGGGAAATTCAAACATTCCAAACTGTTTGCCACCAACGACGGTGGGATCAGTTGGGAGCATATTTCTACGTTTCCGTATTTTCTATCTGAAATGGATTTTATTTCTGTTAACAAAGGATGGATCATTGGTTCCGCCGGCCGTATTCTGCGTACCGAAGACGGCGGGCGATCATGGAAACTTTTACGTGAAAAGGAAGAGACGCTTTATACAAATTTAAACGCTTTGGATTTCATCGATGATCTGCATGGATGGGTTGTCGGATTCAACGGCTTAATATTGGCGACGGCGGACGGCGGGGACACATGGATACAACAAAATGAAACTGCATATTTCGAAGATTTGCTGATGGACGTGCAGTTTTTGAATCGCAATGAAGGTTGGGCTGTCGGGCTGAACGGAGATATCCTTCATACCGTCAACGGCGGACGCACATGGACTCGGGAACATTCAGAATATATGGGATATTGGTGGGCGGATGCTCATTTTACCGATGCAAATCACGGTTGGTCTGTGGGCTTGTACGGCGCGGTCAATCGGTATCTTGACCCTACTGTAGTTAAACAGCAAATGACCCAGTTGGAAAATGAAAGTCTTTATCATCCATTACAAATCCAGAACCCAATTAGGCATTCAACAACTCTCGTTTATACCTTACCTTACCCTGCAGACATTCAACTCGAAATATATGACTTTTTAGGAAAAAGAGTGCGTGTAATCGAAGCCTCGTTTAAAAATACCGGTACCTATTCCGTGTTGTGGGATCTTCGAGACGATTCAGGTTTTCAGGTTGCCTGCGGCACCTATTTTTGCTGCCTACGGATCAACAACAAGCCGTTCATTAAAAAAATAACAATTATAAGGTAGCCTATAGAAACCCCAGCCCCTAAGAGAGAACACAACGCGAGATTTTTTAGAGTACGCCCTGTTGGGGCACGCCGATTCCATTGCTTACATTCGGGATGGATTAGAGGAACGTCGGCAATTCGTCGCCCTAAAAACCGGCTTTCATCCGCATTGCAAGATTACGCGACTCGGCTGAAAGTCGGTCAAACCTTAGACGGTCAAGTTCGCCGGCGTCGTTTGAGGAGCAGCTGTTTATCGGCATGTTTTTCTGGGCGATGACGGTCTCGATGTCGTCTAGCTCTGCCTTGACCAATTGGAAGCATCTGCTGCTCGGCTCTGCCCGATGAGGCTATACTTGGTTTTTCGTTCAAAGATTGAAATGATAACTATCTGCAAGCTTTTACCGATTACGGTGTCGAGTTCCCAGTCATCGAAGCACGTTCATTCATCGACAACGGCCGGACGGGCGTCAATAGTGACGCGGTTTTGAATTTGTCCGTGACGGTCTTTGCGTTTTTGCCGAGCCGGAAACGCCGGTGCCATTTGCAGTCTGCCTTCGATCGTCGAGAATGAAGCGACAGCTGATCTCGTGACTGACGGACGGCCTCGTCTCACCCTTCAGACGACCGCTGATCTGTTCGGGGCTCCGGTCATCCTCCAACCGCCCGATCACCTCAGCCTTAGTCTCGGTGGTCAAGCGAATCTTTTTCTCAAACACCGCGGCGTCTTGAGAGCGCTTGTGCGCCTGATTGAAATGGTAACCCTTCAGTCCGCGGTTTCTTTTGATCTTCCGGCCGACCATGAATTTCTCACGCCGATCAGCTTGGCAATTTGAGACAGATTTCTGCCGGTTTTAAGATACGCGTGAATTTCCACTCTCTGTTCGTAGGTCAATTGCTCGTATTTCTTTTTAAGTGCCTCAGCTTTCATTTTTTTCTTAACTTCATTAGTCCCGAACCTAATTAAGTTAAGAATATCATGAATAACTGTTGCACTTATTACTTGAACTCACAATAAGAAAAATCAAGATCGCCCCTAATATCATGAAATCTATGCCTTCGTTATCTCACCAGCATTGCCTTACCGAAAGCCAAGCCTCCTGTGGTGACGATTCTAATAAAGTAAACGCCGCTTGGGCAATCTTTACCCTCTGAATCGCGGCCGTCCCATTGCCATTCATAGATGCCCGGGGTCGCTTTGGAAAGATTTTCACGCCTCAAAATGCGGCCATGAATGTTTAGAATCTCAACCCGCGTTTCTCCTTTGTGCCGAACGGCAAAACGTATGGTCGTAGTACTGTTGAAAGGGTTGGGATAATTTCGCAGCAAACTAAAATCTTCCGGAAATGCTTCGTCCTCGACTTTAGCCCCCCCTGCTTCGGTTATCGTAACAATCTGATTTACCGCAACGTTGGCGGTTGTTTGGCGCTTTCCGTTCGGCCAGATGACAATGATACTATCCGCCCGCTGAGCATCTCCTAAACCGAAATGCTGAATTAGGCTGCTTTGCGCCAAATAACCGCTTTGCGAAGTCAACTCGCGAGTCTGCATGACTGCCTTGCCGTTGATCACCGCCTTGACGACCACTTTGGCGCCGAGTGCCTGACGATTGGAGGCCGTTCCCACACACTTTACCCTGATCCAATTGCCGACGACGTTGGAGGGGGAATAAACGACATTTTTACGATCGTAACTGCCGACGATCAACTCCAATTTGCCGTCGTTCTCCAGATCTCCCCATGCCAGCGCCAATGAATTGTCGCCGAAAAAAGAAATGTCAAATCGATTTTCCTTTTGGAAAACGCCCTCCCTATTTTCATACAGCCGAAAAACGCCGTTGCCGGTTACCGCCAGATCGAGGTCACCGTCATTGTCATAATCCGCAAAGCCGCTGCCCTTAAACGCGCCCGACTCCAGCGACAACTCGCCGCCGGCAAGTCGAAAACTTCCATTGCCGTTATTTAAATAGAGACGATTTGCCGCGCCGGCCATGGTTACGAACAAGTCCATCCAGCCGTCATTGTTGACGTCCGCCCAAGAACAGCCGACGGAAAGACCGGGACTTTGCGGCAAACGCTCCTGACTAAGTTGGGCAAATTTCATGGGCGATACCTGCTCCCACAGCTGATCTAATCCGTCGTTACAAACATACAAGTCCAGGTCTCCGTCATTATCGAAATCGCACCAGGCGCAGCCGTAGGATTTGTCGGTATTCTCGCCGATCAAATTGACATAACTTTTTTCGAAATAACCTGTACCGGTATTGAGATAAAGCAGATTTCTACCGTCGATTCGTGTTAAATACAAATCCAGAAAACCGTCGCGGTTGACATCTCCCCAAGCACAGCTCTTGAAATTGCCGCGGTCCTCGACCACATTGCCGAGTGTAATTTTTTTGAACGTCCCGTCGCCGAGGTTTTTATAAAGACAGTTTCCGACGCCGCTGTTCGCCACATAGCAGTCCGGATAACCGTCGTTGTTATAGTCACCCCAAACCGCAGCTCGAGACGGTTCCGGGTCAGTTACGATTTCACCAGAGGTTACTTTTTTCAGCTTTCCGGAATCGTTGTGATAAAACTCGTTCTGGCCGTCGTTAAGTATAAATACATCCTCAAAACCGTCACTGTTGTAATCCGTCCAATAGACGCCGTAGCTCTTTGTGATGGGATATTCGACTTCAGCCAATCCCTTGGGTACAAACATCTTCCCGGACAGGCTCTTTGCAGAAACGCCGCCGGCTTTCAGTCCCGCCAAAAGGGTTGACGTCTCATTGGAAACAAAAAGGATATTCGCCTCCGCGCTTCTATTTGCGGGTTCATAATCAATTTCCCATCGATCGCCGTTGGCATTTGATTTGAAAACCTTTGAGCAAAGCAGATAGAGAGCGCCGCCGGCGTCTGTAAGCAGCTGCGGCGGCACTGATGAAGAGAGCGAGGCTGCTGCAGAAGGCGAAATGTCCTGCCAAGTATCGCCGAAATCTATGGAACGCAAAAGCTTGACAAAAGCAAAGCTTCCGTCGGCATTCTGACGAGCGACCGTTTTAAAGAGATCGCCGAGGAAATTGGTCTGCAGGGAATAGATCATCTCCGGCTGCTCGGTTAAAGAGATTGGAGGGTCCCATGCCGAACCGGCGGAAAAGGAACGAAACAATTGCAGAGGACGATTTACATCGGAGCCTGAGAAGGCGTACAGAATTCCATTCTGAGCAGTCAAAAGTCCGTAAATCGGAAAAGGCAATGAGACAGGAATCCATGCAGCCCCATAATCCGAGGAATAGTAATAGACTCTTGTTCCGGCTTCCCATAAATAGGCCGCAGCCGTGGAAGCTAAAAAATCAAAACCGCTTATTGGATGAACGGACTTGCGTTTGACGATCCAGGAGGCGCCGCGGTCTCGGCTTTCAAACAAAATGGAACGATCGGTTCCGGAAGAATAGCCCAACATCATCCAAAGTCGACCATCCGGTAAAATCTGCAGTCCCAGAACGCTGCGCGGCTCGGTTAGGAATCTGCTTTTTTCCACTTCACTCCAGCTGACGCCGTTATTGCGCGTGACCCAGAACCGCAGCTTTTCATCCGCCGTACGGCTGACGGCAAAGATCCCCCAATCGGCGCCTGCTATATTCCTGACGTCGGCTGCCGGAGGGCCGACAATCGTCCAATTTATGCCGCCGTCTGCCGAAACCCACAGGCCGTCTACGGAAGCAGCCAAAAGCTTGCCGTCGCCGGTATGGGCAAACGAGCGTATGGAATATCCCACATCCGCCATACGCCAGCTTGCGCCGCTGTTCGAGGAAATAAAAGAAGCGGCGTTGAGCAAGGACCCACGTTTTCCAAAGGCGCCCATCAGCCAAGAGTCGGAGTAGGCGAGCGTCTTTGCGTAAGGCAGATTCGAGGCAACCCACGAGCTGCCGCGATCGGTTGATTTGAGAATTTGGCCGCCGCTTTCTGTGCCGACCACGAGAAATAATCCCATGGATCCCGCAGCCAGTACGTCCTGAATTTCCGCATAGGCGGAATAGATCTGCCTCCAGGTTTGACCTTGATCCAACGAGATGAAAAGCCTGGAGTTGCCGAAAACATAAAGATTGCCGGTTTCATCGACCCGAACTTTTTCCGCCGAATTATTGAATGAAAACGAAAAAGGCGTCCAGTTTCGACCGCCGTCGGTAGAAAGCAAGACCTGATTTCCGGCGGCCAGATACCATCTGCCGCCGTCGCCGAACGCCATGCGCTCGAGCGCAAGATCGTTGCGCATCTTGGGAATTTCCTGCCACGCGGCCCCCCAATCCGTTGAGAAAAAGAGGTTGTTTTTCGAGTCCTGAACAAAGAGAGTATTGTCTCTGCCGGCCATGAAATGGCTGCAGTCTTGGAAAATAGGAACCCAATTTCTTAGGTCAGCCGAGGTCCATAGCTTTCCGGCAAATTCAGCATAAACTTGATTGTTGGGATTCACGTAAAGGGATTGGACGACGCCCCCGTAAGGGCCGTTGAGCGAACTCCAGGAGGCGGGATACAGGACCGTCAAAAAAGAAAAAAAGGCGACGACAAAAACCATAAATGAGCAATATTTCTTCATCTTTGACTTCTCGATTAAATTTACTGGTTAGGCATACCGGATTGACGATAAATTGCGTAAGCTTTATTTTAGGCGTGGGCAGAGTCCTATTTTGCCTGTGAGGAAAAATATATTCCGGGCTGGAAGATGTACTCCTGATGAAAATTACGCCATTTTGACTGATCGGTCAAGCGGGAAACCGTTCGCATGGTTTGATTATCCAGAGAAGAGATGAAAATCGCCCGTCCGAAAATATTGGTGACATTAGGTCGAATGAAAAAGGTGACTCGGTTGAAAGCTGCATAATGCCAAAATTCGCCTTCATCGGTGATCGTTCGTTTGTCCGGTTTCCCAAACTTGATATAGACCTCGCCGCGGGCGTCCCAGGGAGCATAGTAGAAATCTTCCCGGCCGTCATAATAGGAAAAGTTACGGCGCGCAAAATCCACACGCTTTTCAAACTCTTCGCGGCATTCATTCTCGATTGTTTGCGGGGTAGGGTCCTGCCCGGCCCAATAGTCGTCCAGCCAACGGCGGCGCCCTTCTCGATTCAAGCTGATGTATTCCTCGAACTGTTCGGAAGGCAAAATATGCCACAGGGCGAAATCGACCAGCTCATCCGGCGTCCAATTGTCGTCTTTGCGGGTCATTTTGCGGTACTGCTCGAAACGTTTTTCTTGAAAATAGTTGATTCTATCGTCACGCGGGCCGACTTGAACTGTTCTCCTCCTCTCGGTCTTTCTTACTGACGGTGCCATTGAGGGAACAGACGGCGCCAGGTTATCGTCGGCCGACTGTTCCAGCTGTGCGATCAGCTGCTCCGCTTCTCGAGTAAAGAACGACTCATTTCTCATGGACTTTAGGGTTTCCAAAGCGCGGCGATCATCCAGCCTGGCCAGGGCTGCGGCGGCGGCAAAGCGATTCTCCTTATCTCCAGTATTCATCCAGCGGTAAAGATCTTCGTAAAAACGATCGCCGGGCTTTTCGGCTAGTTTTTCAGCTAAAATTATTTGTCGATCAAGAGCATCATCGCTCCAGGCGCCTTCAGGAAACTGTCGCCGCAACCGTTCGAATGCCTCATAAGCCTTTAGTAATTCGCCGGCTTTTTCAAGGCAATAACCCTCCCAAAAATCTGCCTCCTGCCGGTAGCTGCTGCTTGGGTATTCGCGCGACAACTGACGGTAAAGATCAGCCGCTTCACGCCATTTCTGCTCATAAGAAAATTTTTTGGCCTGAAGATACAACCGATGCGCGGCATCGCTTTGTGCATAGAGAGAAACAGAAAAAAGCGAGAAAATGAGAAGAAGGATTCTCCTATGCTCAACCGTTTTCATGCTCTGATCACACACCTTCGCGGTAAGAACGTCCGAAACGAGATTGAACCAAGCGAAATGTCTGCAGAATCCGCGCTTGACGAATCTGCTGCTGAAAGTCCTGCAAAGAGGCGCGCATTTCTTCTTCATCGCGGTTGCTTATTTCGAGCAGTAACAGCTCCAAATGATCGAGGAGGGCTGTCAGGATTTCATCTTCCTGCAGAACCGAGTTGCGCCGTAGCGGCTGTGATTGGCTCAGCAAAGCACGCGCTGCCTGCTGCGTTAATAAAACATCGTCCCGCTGCAGCCGTTCTGGGCTCGAGTTGAGCAGAGTAAGCAACAGAACTTCGGAGCCGGAGAAAAATTTGTCCAGCGCGGCAATATCCGGTTCATAAAAAGACCAACTTTCCGCTTTGGGAACGGCTGTTTCATTTTGGAACCACAAGATTCTACCGATAAACAAGCCGACCATCAGCACCGCTGCAGCCCTAGCAACTCGCCATTCCCACTTTGAAGAGAGAGCCGTCGACTTGATTGCCTCCCAGAAACCCTCAGCAAAACGAACTGTTCTAGAGGGAGCCGCAAAACGTCGGCGCAGACTGAAGACATATTCCTGATACAACGTTTGCGGAACGGCAGGCCGAGGCATGGAAAGCAGATAGTTATGTACTTCTGCAAGGCGGCCGAGCTCGGTTTGGCAAAAAGAACAGCTCTGCAGATGAAGCCTCATCTCTTCCTGCTCTTCATCCGAGAGTTCGCCGGTTAGGAAAGACAAAAGGTTGTAGCTTTTTAGGCAACTCATTCCAGAATATTCTTCACTTTTTCGAGATGTCGTTTCAAGTTACGTAAACCGCGAAACAAGTGAATGCGGACCGTGTTTTCCGAGCAGCCGATGACTTGGCTGATCTCACGCGAGGATTTCTGGTGAAAATATTTCAAAACCACTGCCGTTCGCTGATGATCGGACAGCTTTTGCAGAGCCTCGTTGAGCCGACGCCGACGGAGATCCGTATGCAGTTCGTCCTCCGGTTTAAGCGCTTCGGCCGCTTGTTCTTCCGCATTTAGACGATCGATCTCCTGAATATGTTCTTCCAACGAGTCCACCGGCCGGCGCTTACGCCGCCGATGCTGATCCATCGCCAGATTTACTATAATTCGATAGATCCAAGTCGAAAATTGCGCCCGATCTTCGAATTGATGGATGCGTTCGAAGGCGCGAATAAAGGCTTCCTGCGCTACATCTCGGGCTTCGTCGAAATCTCCCAATAGGTCATACGCCAGATAGAGCAGCTTATCCTGATATTTTTCGACCAGCTTGCCGAAGGCTGAGCCGTTACCGCTGCGTGTGGCTTCAACCAACTCGGCATCCGATTCGGGAAACCGATCTTTTCCTTTATGTTTTAAGCCGCTTTTAAGACGCATCAGCCTGTTTTTCTGTTTACATCAACTCTTCCGGCAAATGAATTGCCTTATGAAAAGGAAATCATAACTTTAAAAGATTTCTCTCTACACTCATCCGCCTGCATCTTGCCGCCCTGTTGGTTGCTTATTCTGCTTCTGCAAAGAAATAGACCAATGCCTCATCAAGATGCGCCTTCCAGCTGCCCCAACTGTGGCCTTCAGGCCAAACGCGCCAACGAACGGACACGCCTTTCTGTTCGAGCACATCTTTCATGCTGTCCGCCCAGGCTATGGAATTACCTTCAAAGAGGCCGCGGTCAAGGTAAAAGCGAACCGGTGCAATTTCACCTTGTTTGATTTCAGTAAAGACTTTATGATCATCGTACCAATAGGCCGGAGAAAATGCGGCACAGCAGCCGAATTGATCCGGATGTCTCTGCACAAAGCGGGAGGCAAAGACGGCTGAAAGTGAAACGCCGATGATCGCTCGTTGGGCAGGATTTTTGCTCACCTTCGTTATGTTTGCAAGTTTTGGAAGGAGTTCCGAGGTAATATAAGCATCCAGAGCGTCAACTGAAGGGCCGGCGTATTCCGAGATGCGGTCGAAGGGCGAATCGAAT
This sequence comes from candidate division KSB1 bacterium, assembly GCA_034505495.1. NCBI lineage: Bacteria > Pseudomonadati > Candidatus Zhuqueibacterota bacterium. The sequence continues at coordinate 26,099 of JAPDQV010000021.1, forward strand.
AAGGCGATCAGCGGCGGTATTCTTCCGGAGGCGATCAGATTATCCAATATAATCTTGGCTGAACCGGCATCCAAAAAATCTTTGCCGTCCAAAAAAAGCACCAAAGGCAGATCGCCGGCAAGATGTTCATAAGCGGCTGGAAAATATAGCTGAGCGGCTCGTCGTTTTTGCAGCGAATAACTGTACCATGTTGAATCAACGATTATTCCGGTCGGAATATCCGATCGCGGAATCGTCTCTTCGGAGTGTTTATAATGCGGCATGACCAATTCAGAATTGTCCCCAAATCCGCCCCTGCAGATGCTGGGGTTGGCAGGATCCAATATCCACTCGGCTTCGTTGAGGACAAATTTATAATCCAGCCGGGCATTTGCGGGAAAAACGAGTACGGCATACCAAATGCCTAAAGTAGGATCGAAGGTCATTTTATGCGGTTGCCAGCCGTTCCAATCACCGGCCAGGCTTACCGATTCGGCTGCGCCTCGGTACACAAATACGGCGGTAGTGTCATCCAAGAGTATAGGCCCAGTGGAAAAAGAAGAAAAAAGCCCTACTCTTTTTTCACAAAAATCGGCTCTTTCTTTACCCATCGGCATCAATGATTGCGCCGCAAGTAACAGCATACTGATTTGCAGCAATTTCGTGACGGGGTTCATCAAGCGGTTCCCATTTTTCGGATTTAAAATAAGCAAATTCCCGCTCATTCACCAGTACAAGCTGAGGTCAGTCAGGAATTCTATTTTGAATTGTATAAGTTTGTTTCTAAATTTAATTGCAGTAAGCTCAAGCGATAGTGGGCATAATGGCAGCATATAAGAAATGAGCGACAGAGGAGGCCGAATGGGTACTCTGTTGGTTTTGGCGATCTCTCAAGCGGCAAAAAAGCAGGACCTTCCGAGCATAGAAGAGTCCGGTTTTATCTGGATGGTGATTATCGGCTTGGGCGTGGCGTCTTTTGCAAGACTTTTCATCTCCGGCAAGGTCAATTTCGGCTTTTTGATGACCATGGTGGTGGGGGTTCTTGGCTCTTTTTTGTTCGGATTGTTGGGTTGGTCCTTGGAAATTTATTATCCCGGCCAAAACGAAGCGGTCATCGGTTCTTTTATCGGCGCGGTCTTTCTTATCGTTTTGTTCATCAGCCTTTCAAAATAGTTTTTTCCTACGTAAAAACTTGAATGAAAAAAGTTTTGCTAACCTATCAAAGGGCTTTCAGCGGCCTTCCTGCCCAAGTTCGCCATCTTTCGATCGCATTGTTCATCAATCGAGCCGGTTCCATGGTGGTCATGTATCTTGCTCTTTATTTAACGGAGCAAATCGGCTTTACGCCTGCCGGAGCAGGTAAAATTTTGAGCATTTATGGTCTAGGTTCACTGGCAGGTACCCTGCTCGGCGGGCATCTTTCGGATTCGCTTAGGCCTAAGCAAGTTCAACTGTTCAGCCTGTTCTCGGCCGCAGGTCTCTTCATTTTGCTCTCCATGATCCG
>JAPDQV010000021.1:27591-56231 GCA_034505495.1 candidate division KSB1 bacterium
TTTTTCTGGCAGCCGCTGCCGACGCTTTCCGTCCTGCCAACAATGCCGCGGCCGCTAAAGCCGCGCCGCCGGAGATGCGCGCCCGCGCCTTTGCGCTCAATCGGCCGGCTATAAATCTCGGCTTTGCAATTGGGCCGACGATCGGCGGCATATTGGCCCGCATCGATTACCATTACCTTTTTTATATCGACGGCTTGACCTGCGCACTGGCCGGTCTTTATCTTGCTTTTATGACTCCCTCTTATCCGCCGAAGACTCTAAAGAAATCTCAACTCCTGACCATGCAGTCTGACGGGATTTTGTTCGGCATGTTGGCGCTGCTCTTCTTTATCGGCTTGGTTTTTTTCCAGCTCTTCAGCACTTGGCCGCTGTATCTTAGAAATCAGATCGGCCTGGTGGAAAATCAAATCGGCGTTCTGATGGGTTTAAACGGTCTGGTGATCGCTGTTTGCGAATTACCTCTGGTCCTTTATCTGGAAGGGCTGCGGCCGCTTCCCATTATTGCCTACGGATCGCTGATGATTTGCCTCGGCTTTGCCCTGACGCCGGTTTTTCATTCAATTATCTGGCTGGGGTTTGCCGTTCTACTTTGGACGTTCGGCGAAATGCTGACCATGTCCTTATCCGCCGCTTTCATCGCCAACCGCGCCCCGGACGAGAGGCGCAGCGGCGTCATGGGGCTATACAGCTTTACTTTTGCCCTGGCGATGATCTTTGCCCCCCTGATCGGCGGGCGGATCTATGAAAGGCACGGCAGCACCATTCTCTGGGAAATCATCGGTCTGACCGGCGCCGCCTTGTTTTTCTGCTTTCATTTGCTGCAGTTTTTTCTCAACACGCAGGATAAAAGTCGAGCAGAGAGTCTGGAGCAACTTTAAAGTATCTTTTGCCTCTCCCTATTCCGATTCTGAAAACAGCTTGTACAAAGCCGGCGTTACCAGCAGAGTCAAAGCAGTGGAAACGGTCAAGCCGCCGATGAGAGTCCAGCTCATCGGCGCCCACAGCGTACCGCCCCGCACGGCCAAAGGCAAAAGCCCGCCGATCGTTGTGGCTGTAGTCAAAAAGACGGGCAGGAAACGCGTCTCCCCGGCTTCCTGGAGGGCATCGTCCACCTCTCTCCCCTGCTCGCGCAGTTGATTGGTATAATCCACAAGGATGATCGAATTGTTCACGACAATGCCGACCAGGCTTGTCAAGCCGATAAAGGCGGTGAAGGAAAAGCTGTTCCCGGAAAGAAAGAGCGCCCAAAGCGCGCCGATCAACGAAAGGGGTATGGCGCTGAACACGATAAAGGGTTGCGCGGCGGAACGAAATTCCAGCACCAGAACAGCAAAGATGCATAGAAGCGCCAGGAGAATGGATTGGGTCATGCTGCTGAACGATTCGCCGCGCGATTCCCACTCACCGCCGAGCGAGATCGTATAACCAGGCGGCAATGGAATGCGCTGCAGCTTTTCCCAAATACGGCGCGTTACTCGATCGACTGAAGCGCCGGCAGCCACGTCGGCGCTGAGCGTGTTGACGCGCTTGAGGCCGTAGTGGCGGATTGCCGGAGGCGAACTCTTGAGCTCCAAGGTCGCGACGCTTTTAAGCGGCACAGCTTTGCCGGAAAGCGAAGGGACAAAGATTCGCTCGAGCAGTTCATCAGGCGGCAATTGACTGCCCTGCGGGAGGCGAATGACGATATCGAATGATTCGCCGCGCTCGTTGCGGAAGCGGCCGATCGTCGCACCGGCGATCGCCAATCGAACGGTGCGGTTGATTTCGGCGATCGGCACGCCCAACCTGCCGGCCTGCTCCCGATCAATGCGCAGATAGAGATGCAGACCGTTCCAAGCGAGGGGATTGTTGATATTCAGCACTTCGGGAACCGAGCGGAAAACGTCTTCGACCTGCTGCGAAAGATCTTTGAGCACCTCCATCTCATCACCCGAGATGCGCACCGCCAATGGGGAGTCCACCGGCGGCCCCTGTTCGAACTCTTTAACCTCGATCTTGGCGCCCGGAATTTCCGCCAGCTGTCGGCGCAGATCTTCTAAAAGGGCGTAGAAGGAATGCAGGTCCCACGACTTGAGACGCACAAATATCTGCGCATGCGTACTGTGTTCGCGCTTGGGAAAGACGTTATAATAAATGCGGGGATTTCCATGCCCGATGTTGGCGGCATACAGCAAAACCTGCGGTGTCTTTGCAAGGAGCTTTTCGACCTCTCGGGCAATGCGGTCGGTTTCCTGAAGATTGGTTCCCGGCGGCGTATTGATGTCAATCATAAACTGCGGCTTTTCGGCTTTAGGGAAAAAGCTGATGCCGATCAACGGAAAGAGCGCCAGCGAGGCAATCAGCGCTGCCGCGGCAAAAGCGACGATGCGCTTCGGCCGCTGCAAAGCGCGTTTAAGTGCGCGGCGATAGATCGTTTCCACGAACCGGTCGACCAGTCGATGCAGAGGGAGTTTTTCCTCGCTTTCCGTCTTGAGCAGTCGACTGCATAAAAAAGGCGTAAAGGTAAGCGCCAAAAGCAGCGAGGCACTCAGCGTGCAGATGACAATCAACGGCATGCTGCGGATATAGTCGCCGGTCTTGTCCTTCATGAGCATCATCGGCAGAAAGGCGAGCACAGTGGTGACCGTGGATCCGGCGATGGCCCACCCGACTTGAGCCGTGGCCTCGGCAGGGGCACGCAAACGATCGACACCCAGCCGCAAAAATCGCGCGGCGTTCACCGTTACCACGATCGCATTGTCGACCAGCATGCCGAGTGCGATAATAAGTCCGGCAATGGTCATCTGCTGCAGGCCGTAGCCGTAAAGATCGACCAGCGTAATGCCGATCAACACGGAAAGCGGAATGACCGTCATTACGATCAGCGAAGCGCGCAGGCTGACGCTGAGCGTCATTACCAGGCCGACGAGAAAGAGTCCCTGCAGTAGACTGATGAAAAAGGAATTGAGTCGCGAGGCAACACTGATGGATTGATCGAAAACGGTAACCAGTTCGACGCTCGAAGGCAGCTCTCGGGTGGAAAAATCACGAAGAACTGTTTCGATGCCTTTCCGAACTTTGAAAATGTTCGTTTCCGGCTTTTGCTGCACGGTAATGTAAACTGCACGGCGTCCGTTCACGCGCGCCAGATAAGTAGGATCCTCATCAGCCCAAGAAACATCGGCAATGTCCTGCAAAAGTATGGTTTTTCCACCGGCTGCATGGACCACCGTTCGGCGAATATCGTCATGTCCGGTAAAGGCGCCGGAAAGCTGAATGCTGAACCGTTTGCGACCAATGTCCAGGTAACCGCCGGGAAGGGTTTGATTGGCTGAGGCGACGGCGGCGGTCACGCGACTAAGCGGAAGCTTTTTCGCCGCCAACTCGGCCAAATCTACGGCAATGCGCACCTGCCGACGCGGCAGCGCCCAAATCTCGACCTTGCCGACGCCGGAGACGCGATCCAACCGCTTTTGTAGATCCTCTGCAATTTTCTCTAAGCGATGATAACTCTCCTCGGAAACCAACGCCAGCTGCAGAATGTTGACGTCGGTAATCGTCCACTTGTACAACTCGATCGAAAAAAGGTCCTCGGGCAACTCGTTTCGGATGGCGTTGATCTTTTGCACCACCTGCGCGTATTTTTCCTCAGGATCCACACCGAAGAAAAACTCGACGCTGATCGTACCGATGCCGTCCTCGGCCGCGGCGCTGATTCGTTTAACATCCTGCAGTTCATTGAGAGCGCGCTCAACCGGTTCGACAATGAGCTGCTCGACGTCTGAGGGAGAAGCGCCGGGATAAATGACGATGACGCTGGCGCCCGGCGGTGTAACGGCAGGATCTTCTGCGCGCGGCATGGTCAGGAAGGAAAAAACTCCTGCTACCGCCAGAATGAGAACGATGACCAATGTAAATTGATGATGCTCAATAGCCCAATGCGGCAGGCGCATAATCGAACTCGAATAAAAATCTTTGTAAAAAGATGGGATACTATTGGTCGGTCGATTGTATTACACGAACTTGATCGCCGTCGCGCAGCAGCCCGGCGCCGAGAGTGACGACGCGCTCCACATTTCCGAGGCCGTCGGTTACAACGATTCGATCACCGAAAACCGGCCCCAAGGTGACGGGAATCCTCCGCGCCGCAGCACCCTCGACTGTGAACACGGCACCATGGTCGCCATCTGCCTCAACAACGGCCTCCAGCGGGACAACCGCCGCCTCGCCTTCGTCGGCAGGAAAAAGGATTATTTGCGCCGTCAAGCCGACGGGAAGAGAGGCGATCGGATCTGCCAAAGTTATTTGGATGTCCCACAAACCGGTTTGGGGATCGACCATGGGCGAAATTTGCGTAACGCGACCCTTAGAGCGAATCCCCGGCAGCGCGTCGAAAGAGATTTCGGCCGAGTCGCCGATCCGTATTCGCAGGACGTCACGGTCGGCCAAGGCGGCCTGGACAAGTCGCACGCCGCCGGCGCCGAAGTAAATGACCGGAATGCCCGGGCCGATCAATTCACCGGCCTCGGCCAAGCGTCTCAGTACCTGTCCGCTTTCCGGCGCGCGGATCGTGGAATGAATCAAATTGAATTCGGCAGCCTGCAGCGCTGCGGCGGCGACGTTCAAGGCGGTCTCGGCGTTCTGAAGCTGTTCGCGAGTGGCGCCGCCGCCTTCGTAAAGCGCAGAAGCGCGATGATAATCGCGCTGCGCTTTCTCGTAGGCCTGCCTCGCCTGCCGGACCTGAGCGGCGATCTCGGTCGTATCCAGCTGCGCCAACACATCATTGCGACGAACAGCTCCTTCCTCAGCCAAAAAGAGCAAATAGCCGCCGGTTTTAAAAGACAATCGCATGGTGCGCTCGCAGGCGGTCTGACCGGTGACCCGAATCGGAAGAGAACCGGTTTGGTGCTCCACCTTTGCTACGGCGACGGCAACGATGCGCGCCTCTTCCTTCGATTTTGATTTTAGCTTACATGCCGTAAGCGAGAGGAAAACGATAAAAAAAGCGACACCCAAAGTACGCAAACGCATCCGGACTCCAAAAGAAAGAGCCTGTAAAATGCAGCTCTGTTAAGTTGGCCTTCAGCGAACCTCAAACTTTATCAGCCCGGTTTTACCGAACTGCTGATCCTTGTATTCTTGGATCACAATTTCGCGATCGTTTTTATCAACGGCACGGATTTCAAGATTGACGGCTCCGTAGGGAGTTTCGTATGGAACTCTCGCCTGAATGATCCAGCGTTCTTTTGTCGTGGTCGTGTCTTTTTGCAGCGGAAATGGTTTGTCAATATCATAGGCATACTCGCGCGGGATGATCAATACCTGTTTCAGACTATCGACTCCGGTAAACTCAACCCATGCGGTGACGCTGTCGCCCGGCGCAGCGGCCTCGGGCCGAATCTGATGTACGACGCTGATCTGCGCCGATAAAGCGGTGCAGAAAAACAGAATGAGACCATTAAAGGCCTTCATCGCTGCCTCCATGATAAAGTTAAAATGAACAGAAAGTGTTTTTTTGTTATCACAAAGCAGTAAAACCGCCGACTGACAGTTTAAATCTGGTTTGCCGACAATTCAATCATCTATCATTCAACGCCCCGTTTTCTGCTGATATGGTATCGGCCTTCATAACAGGCGTTGCAAAGCGGAATTTTTGAGCGATTTTTTCGAATGGCGCGACGAAACGCCTGATATTTGTTATTCCGCCAAATAGTCAAAACATCGTCCTCGAATACATTGCCCATAATGTGTTCTGAAAAGCGGTCGTAGCAGCAGGGAACTACAGAACCGTCAGAATTGATCGTCATACTGGTATAAAGCCAATGGCATCTGTTGGGCACCTTGCCTTTTACGTGAAATTTGCCGTCTGATGTTTTGTAATAACGGCTCAAAGAGAGATCAGTGGGCAAATAGGTTTCCGCCATTTGTTGAAAATTGGGGTCATTGGCGCTGATCCCGACGGTTTTCTCGCAGAAAATATCGACATGTAGTTCCTTGGCCAACTTTTGCATTTGCTCACGTTGGTGTTCATTATGCTTCATAACGATATACTGCAGCTCGATTTTGGGAAGCTTGGAATTCAACTCCTGTTTTGCTTGATGCATATAATGAAAGCCGGCAATAATCTTTTCGAAATTGGAGCCCTTGCGGAAAATACGCAAAGTTTCATTGTCGCCGCCGTCCAAAGCAATGATCAGATGCTGCAAGCCGGTTTTGACGATCTCTTTGCAATAGTCGACCGATTTAAAGAACTCGCCGTTGGTGCTGATCTTGACTTCCATGCCGGCCTGAACAGCATAACGGATCATTTCTAAAATGTCCTTATTCATAAAAGGTTCGCCGAAATTCCATAAATAAAGAAAATGGACATGTTCCTTCACCTGATCGATAATGCGGCGAAATTCCTCCAGCGTCATCATGCGGCGGGGACGGTTCATCGTGCCGGCGCCGGTTGGACAGGTAGGGCAGTGCAAATTGCAGGCATTGGTCGGTTCGATCATCATCGAATAAGGCGGCGGTATCAGACTTTCGATGCCCGTAGCCTCGGCCAATTTGGCCTGTATCGCACTGAAATTCCCCCGCATGAATAGAGCGATTGCTTTGGAAAATTTAGCGGCAAGACCCATGAATACCTGCTCCTAATTGTACACGATTTGATCCGGTAGATTCGGTTTTATTCGCAACACCATATCAAGCCGAGTCTAATCCATAAGCTTCTTATCCAAAAGATTAGGCGGAGCGCCCTTATTAAAAGGGCCGGCCGCCTTTTCTAAAAAACTATTACAGCTTTACGCTGAACTGATATGATCCTGAGCCGATTTGTATCAACAATTTTTGCTCTTTTTGCTCAAATCCAGTGACGCCTTTTATATCTCGTAAGCGTTTGCCTTGTTCCGTTACTTGTTCAGGCGCAATTTTCGGCAGAATCACGGTCGCCGTTGTATTCGGCGGCACAATTACTTCCAGCAGCATTTTGCCGTCCTGCAATTTCCAGGAAGAGACGATCTTGCCGTACATCGATTCGTGTTCAGCCTTTGCCCAGGTCAGACCGCCTCCCGAATGCGGCTGAATGATGACATGCTTATAACCCGGCGCCTGTTCATCGATTTCGATACCGGCAACATAGCGGTACAGCCACTCGCCGATGGCGCCGTAGGCGTAATGATTAAAAGAGTTCATGCCGGGGTTTTGAAAACTGCCGTCCGGTTTGATGCCGTCCCAGCGCTCCCAAATCGTTGTAGCGCCCTTGGTAATGGGGTACAGCCATGAAGGATATTCGGTTCGGTTAAGAAGCATAAATGCCTCATCCGCATAACCGTATGCGCTGAGAACATGGCAGATGACCGGCGTCCCCAAAAAGCCCGTCGTAATATGTCGGAAACGATTGACATCATCGGCCAGATGCTTGGCGGCAACGGGCTTCAGCTCATCGGGGAGCAGATTGAAAGCGAGCGCCAGAGCATAAGCAGTCTGGGTATGAGAGACCAGGCGTCCGTTCGGAGTGACGAACTCCTGCTGAAAAACTTTTTTGATGCGCTCGAGCAACTGCGCATATTTGGCTGCATCTTCCGTTTTGCCGAGCACGGCGGCGGTTTTCTGAAGCAGTTCGGTGGAGCGGGCAAAATAAGCCTGGCAAATGAGCGTTTTGTCGGTGGTGGCGCCGGGATAATCGGAGCGGTCCGTGGCGAATGCCAGCCAGTCGCCGAAGGTAAAATCGGTATCCCAAAGCATTTTTTCTCCGGCGCGCGACGCCATGTAATCGACCCACCCCTTCATGCAGTCATATTGTTTTTCGAGAATGCCGATATCGCCAAAGGCCAAATAGACGGTCCAGGGGACGATCACGGCGGCGTCGGCCCAACCGGCGGAGGCGGATTCACCGCGCCGGCCGCGCTTGATGGATAAAACATCGGGAACTACATGCGGAATCTGGCCTTCCGCCTGCTGATCGGCAATGAAATCCTTCAGCCATTTGGTATAAAAAGCGGCGGTGTTGAAATTAAAGCAGGCCGTCGGTGCAAAGACTTGAGCGTCGCCGGTCCAGCCCAGCCTTTCATCACGCTGCGGGCAATCAGTCGGGACGTCGACAAAGTTTCCTTTTTGTCCCCACCGTATATTGTGCTGCAGCTGATTGATCATCTCATTGGAACAGCTGAAATCGCCGGTCGGCTCCATGTCGGAGTGAACCACAACGCCGGTGAGGGCATCGAGCGTCAGCTCGCCGGGCCAGCCCTCTACAGCTGCATAACGGAAACCTTGAAAAGTAAAATGCGGCTCGAAAACCTCGATGCCCTTGCCTTTGAGAGTGTAGCTAATGGTTTGCTTGGCGGAACGGAGATTTTCCGTATAGAAATTTCCTTCTTTGTCGAGCACTTCGGCATGGCGGATGGTCACGGTGGTTCCGGCCGGTCCTTGTACTTTTATCCGCAGATGACCGACCATATTCTGTCCCATATCCACCACGGTCTCTCCTTTTGGGGTTTTGAAAATCTTGACCGGCTTGATCTCTTCGATCGCACGTACCGGCGGGCCGGCAGGAGCGACCAGTCGGGCAGCGGGTGCCTGCATTTCAATGACTCCGCTCCAACTGCGATCGTCATAGCGGGGCAAAGTCCAGCCGTTCTTTTCCAAACGCGCATCGTAAGTTTCGCCGTTATAGATGTCCGACATTAAAATAGGACCGGTGGAAGATTTCCACGTCTCATCCGAGACGATGATCTCGCGGCTGCCGTCGCTGTAAAGCACCTCGAGCTGAAAGAGCAAGGCGAGTCTATCACCATAAGTATTTCGATTACCCTGCCAGCCGATGTTGCCGCGATACCACCCGTCACCCAAAGTGACGCCGACAGCGTTTTCGCCCGCTTTTAGTAAAAAAGTGACGTCGTAAGTCTGGTACTGGATATGATCCTGGTAAGCCGTCCAGCCGGGCGTCAACAGCTCATCGCCGATCTTTTTGCCGTTCAGTTCCGCCTCATAGAGTCCCAAGCTGGTGATGTAGACGCGGGCTGATTGAACTTGTCCCTTGAGCTTGAACTCTTTGCGCAGCAAGTTGGCAGGCGACGAAACCTCGGGATTCTCCTGCAGGTCGGCGCGAATCCATTTTGCCTTCCAGTCGCTCTTTTTGAGCAACCCCATTTCCCAAAAAGCGGGCTCACTCCAGGCGGAAGGAACATTCCTTTCATCCCAAACTCTCACCTGCCAATAGAACCTTTGCCGTGACAGCGGGGCCGGACCGCGATAAACGACGTGGATCGATTGATCGGACGGCGTCTTGCCGGTTTCCCAGATCAAGTGCCTGCCGCTTTCAAGGTGCTCCGGTGACGCGGCGACACGTATCTCGTAAGCTTTTTGGCGGATGTTGCGTCGATCCGGACGATCCGACTGAATCTTCCAACTCAGCCGCGGCTTTTCGACATCGATGCCGATCGGATTCACTTTATATTCGCACCTTAAATCGGTCACCTTAACAGCCGCTCGGAGCGCACTTGCAGATAACAACGCCCCTGCGATTAGGCATATCACCATCATCATTCGCTGCATCATTTTACCTCCATCTCATCATGTCTTTGCAAACGCGAAACGTCTTTCGCAAAATCGCCGCCGATAGAGTCATCGCATTTTTTAGAACCAGATTTTCAATCCGGCATATACCGCAAACTGAGTTAGACCATGTTGAAATTGCACCTGCGTGCTGCCCAGGGATTCTTTTCCGACTTGGCCGAAAAGAAAGTTGAATCCTGCCGCAAAAGCGGTCTCTCTGGTCAGGAAAAGATCGGCGCCTGCCCCAGTCGAAAAAACAGGCGCGTTCAGTTTCACCCGCTCCTCGGCAAGCGGTTCGGCGGAAAATGACGCCATGCCGACGCCCGCATCGAGGTGCACCCAAAGAATCTTTGATACCGGCTGCCAAAAGTATCCTTTGAGCCACCAGACATCGAGTCCTATCTTTGACTTGCGAATCTGCTGCAGACCCGTACCGCCGACCCATAAGATCCCCGTATAATTGGCCGTTGCTCCGCGATGCTCATAGGCTGCGCCGATACCGTACTTGCTCTGCAAAAGCATCATTCCTTCCGCTTTAAAGGCAGTACCGGTCCGCATGGTCTCTTTCCAATTCTGCCAATTTGGAGCGGAGAACGGTTGGCGAACAGAGCGAAGATAAAAGGCGGGGCCGGCATCGACCGAAAAGGCGCCCTTATATTTGATCTTCGGCGGCGTTTTGGATGCCTTTACGATCGCGGGATTTCTCCAAACGACGCGGCCGGCGGCGTCCTGCATTTGGCTTATCGATCCAAGAGGAATAATTTGCGGCGGGGGGTCGAAAAAAGGGCTGCTGCGTTGGGGATCGAAAAGAATACCGGTGCGCTGGACCTTTACGATCCGCCCGCGGAGAACCCGCCCATCCTTCAAAACGACGGCTGCGACTTTGCTCTTTAAGCGCGCTCCGGCATCCGTTTGTGTTTGTGCCGCCTGCGGTCTTGCGACTCCGATAAGCAAAATCGCTCCTACCGCCGACGTTATTATCAGCTGCTTGATCATTTCGCCTCGTCTTCGATTACGATATGTCGGACAGGAAGGTCTCCTTCGCTTATCCGGTAGAAAGGCTTGCCGTTTTGGACGCCGACCTGCCCGAAGCCGCCTGCGGCGGCAAAGAAACTGACAAAATCCCGCTTGGTCGAGCGAAAATATAAAGTCTTGTTTACAGCGTCATAACGAACCCCGCTGCAGGCGTACAGCAAACCGTAACTCGAGAGAGCTCGACCGTACCAATGACCGCATTCATATTCATTAAAGGGATTGCGTACTCTCCCATCGTAACGCTGCCGACACGTGCGGACGATCTGCAGCCCTTCGGCGATCATGCCTTCGGCAATCAGATGTGCGGCGACTTGATACTCGATGCCGGTCCACACCTCATTGCTGTAGACGAACGGTAAAGTCGGCTCGCCGCCTTTCGGCCAGGTACAAAGCACCAATCCGCCTTCCTTTCCCAAAGCATATGTGGGACGCTGCGGATTGACATGATCGCTGAGGTCAGGCTTGAAATTATATCGAAAGACCGATTTGAGATGGCTTTTGACCTTGTTTTGATCGATGATCTCGCCCAGGCCGGCCATAAGAGCGATTTGACAGCCGAGAACTCCGTCCGAGAGGCAGCCGACGCCGTACTGATACTTGGGGCCTTCTTTTTGTAACAGATCCAAAGCTTCGGGAGAGTAATCGACCGTCCAAGTTTCTTTAGCCATTTCAACGGGACTCTTGGCCTGAAGGCCCTGCCAAACCACTTTTTGGAAGAAATACTCACCGTTGAAAAGCTCGGATTCCAAGACTTTGCGACCGCGTTGATAGAGTCGCTCATACTCGCGAAAGCTTTCGCCGAGAGCCTGCGCCATCAGGGTTGCCGCCCGCAGGGCGCCGAGATAAAAAGTCGTGCCGAGCGGTTCCGGTCCCCAGAACTCGATGTCGTAGGTATTGTGATGCGGCTCTTCGATGACGCCGCGCCGGCGGGGATCCCAGGTGCGGATGCAGTACTCGAGGGAGGTGCGCACCTGCGGCCACAGCTTGCGCAGCCAGTCAATATCGCCGCTGATGCGCCATTCGCGGTAAACCTTTATGATGCCGCCGAGCTGACCGTCGGCGGCGGCATAGAAATTATGCTCCGGCGTCGAGATCGGAAGGTTGGCGCGGAAGGTCTGGTGACCCTCGTTGTTTTGGCTGACGAAAAATTCCGTTTCGCGCAGCGTACGCTCCAAATTCGGGAAAAGATGCGCGATTGCCTGGGCGTAATTCCACACGTGCGTACAGGACCCGTAACAGCAGCCGCCGAGGTCATGACAGCCTTCCCACGCCCACAGACGGCCGTCGAATTGACGCAGCACCGTCGGCGATTTGAGGATGGTCAAGTTGGCGGCGACGGCTTCCAATACCTCCGCCGGTAAAGTAGAACCGTAAAAGGCGTCGCGAAAAAGAGCACTGCGTCGGCGCAGCTCGGAATAATTGTCGCGCCAAAACTCGGCAACTTGGGCGACCGAATAGAAGCGCGAAGCATACCACGGACGATAAGCAGGACTCTCCGTATCACGCCCCTGCGATCCGGCGCGCAGGTCTGAAAAGGGAACATACCAGGCGGCCAACAGCCGGATCGTTTTGCTTTCGTTCGGCACCAAACTGAAGGGCACATACAGGGAAGCGCCCGGCGCCGAACCGTCGATCGGCGGCTGTTCGCGCGTTTCGCCGCGCATCACCGTCTTCCAGGTGATGGTGAGCGGATCGAACCAGCCGCCGCGGAACCAGCAGTGGTCAATGACGGCACGATCATCTTGGACAAACACGACGAAATCGCCCTGCGCATGGGGTTTGCCTTCCAATGCGTCCTGATGAAGAATGAAACCGTTCGCAAACGGCAATATGGCGTCGCCGGGCTCAAACGTTCCGCCCCACTCGCTGGGGATGGGGATGCGCATCAGATTTCGGCTGTGAAAGGAGAAAACAGCTTCGATCGTCCGGCTCGAGGTATTGCGGAAGGTGTATTCCAATGCCGCAACCGGCAGGCTGCTGTTATCTTCGTCGGAAGGAATAAAAGGGCTCCAGCCGCAAACGGTCACCTGCAAGGGCAGGTCATTGTCGTGAAGAGAGATTTCGGCAAAGGGGAAGCGGGCGAGAAATTCCGCCTCCGCAAAACGCGGCAGCCCATAAGGTGCGTTGCCGCCGCCGTTGCCGGCATTGGGTCGTCCAAAAACTTTCCAGTCCGGCACCGGCCCTTCCAATACCTTGGCGCCGTTCGGAATCCCTTTCACGCAGACGGCGGCAAAGGTAAAAGGCTCATTAAAGATATCCGGATGATGCCGCAGCGATACATGCGAGATCGCGCCGGTCCCCTCGAGGGCAATCATGCCGGCGCCGATGCCGCCGAGCGGAAAAGCGATGCGGTTCAAATATTCACCGCAATAGCCTCCATTGAATTCATGCGCCTGCGCAGAACATGCAAGCCAAATGACCAGGAAAACGCATGACAGACGTTTCATGGTGCTGTCCTCCGGCAGCCTTAGCGCTGCCCGTAATATGCGTTAGGTCCATGTTTGCGTTGATAATGTTTTTGAATCAGCTTTTCCTTCAGCCGCAGGACGGCGGGGTTGATCTGTTCGGTCAACAGCGCCATCTGGGCCAACTGTTCGAGAATGACGGCGTGATACACGGCCTTTTCCGGCGTCGGGCCCCAAGTAAACGGGCCGTGCCCGGCCACCAGCACCATCGGGACTTCGTCCGGTGAAAGGTTTTGAAAGGCGCGCACGATCTGCAGGCCGGTTTCTTCCTCATAATCGCGCTCGATGGCGTCGTCCGACATGATCTCGGTCACCGGAATATCGACATGCAGATGGTCGGCATGCGTCGTTCCGTAGACCGGAATTGCGCGACAAGCCTGCGCCCACGCTACGGCGTAAAGGCTGTGCGTATGCACCACGCCGCCGATGTTTGGAAAGTGACGATAGAGCACCAGGTGCGTCTTGGTGTCGGAAGAAGGTTTGAGCCGTCCTTCGACGACGCGGCCGTCGAAATCGACGATCACAATATCTTCAGGCTTTAAATCCTCGTACATGACACCGCTCGGCTTGATGGCAATCACGCCCGCCTGCCGATCGACGGCGCTCACATTGCCGAAATTATAGATCACCACGCCGGCACGCGGTAGTTCCATATTCGCTTCATAAATGCGGTGTTTAAGCGTTTCGTAAGCCATAGTGACCTCTATAAATTTCTTTTCCAAAAATCCAGCATGAGCAGATAGAGATGTTTGCGCCCTTCTTGATCGTAAATGCCGTGTTTGCGCATGGGATAAATCATCATCTCGAACACCTTGCCCGCTTTGATCAGCTCCTCGGCAAAGGCCCAGGTATTTTGAATGTGAACATTATCATCGTAAGTGCCGTGAATGAGCAGCAGGCGGCCGTGCAGATTTTTGGCTGCGGCAACCAAAGAGGTTTCGGCGTAACCTTCAGGATTGTCCTCCGGACGTTTCATGATCAATTCAGTAAATTTGGTGTCGTAAAAATGCCAATCGGTAACCGGAGCGCGCGAAATACCGGCTTTGAACAACTCGGTGCGGGTCATGGCCAGCAGGGTATACGTTCCGCCGCCGCTGGCGCCGTATATGCCCAACCTCTGAGGATCGACAAAAGGCCATGAACAGACCTCGCTCACTGCATCCGATAAATCGTCCAGCTCCACTTGCCCCATCACGCGGCCGTTGAGCGATTTGACGACCTTTTTACCGATATAAGCCGAAGCACGATTGTCAATCGACATGACCAAGTAACCGGCGTCGAGCAGCATCTGATAGAAATAAATGCCGCGATTCCACTGATCGACCACGGTCGGCGCCGAAGGGCCACCGTACACATAAAAAATGACCGGATATTTCTTTCGCGGATCGAAATCCTTCGGTTTGTAAATCATTGCCGGCAGCGGAAAGCCGTCGCGCGCGCGCAAGGTTAAAAATTCGGGAAAGCAAAGGTCGAGGGAATCGACCAGTTCTGGCCGCGCCGGAGCAATCGTCGCGAGTAGTCGATTGTCGCGCCGCAGCGTAAGGCTGGGAAGAGAGGATGCGGAAGAAAAGCGATCAAAGTAGTAACGTCCGCTTCGACTGAAGCGCGGCTGGTGAGTACCGGCTTCAGGTGTCATCCGTTCGATCCGCCCGCCGTTTAAACGCGCTCGGTAGAGCTGTCGCTCGACCGAGCGATCCTTGTTCGACAAAAAGTAAACCCAGCCGGCTTTTTCATCGACGGCCAAAACCGGCTGCTCGCCGGAGGCATACATGCCGAAGGGCAGCACCGACCATTCGCCTGCGGTAATCTGGCGGATCAGTCGGCCGACGAAGTCGTAGAGATAGAGGTGGGCAAAGCCGCTCCGTTCCGAAGTCCAAATAAAGCGTCGGCCGTCGGATAGAAAGAACGGCGGGTAGTGATCGATCCAATCCTCGTCGGTTTCGCGCAGAATTCTCCGCGCTGCGCCGGTGCCGCGGTCGACGAGAAAGAGGTCGAGCCGGCGCTGGGCGCGATCGAGCGTCAGCAACGCCAACGAGCGGCTGTGCGGCAACCATTCGACGTTGACGATGTACTCGAACTCGTCGGGCAGATCGGCCCAGACAACTCCTTCGCGGTCCATTTCGATAATGCCCAAACGGACGGACGGGTTCTGCTGACCGGCTTTAGGATAGTATTGCGTCAAAACGCGCGGTTGCGCCGGTTGAAAATCGACAAAAGTCATGACGCTGACCGCCGACTGATCGCTCTGCAGGAAGGCCAGGCTGCGCGAATCCGGCGACCACCAATAGAGGTTATCGCGGTGATCAAAGATTTCTTCCCAATAGACCCAGGAGGGCTCGCCGTTGAGCAGCGTTTCCGAGCCGTCAAAGGTACGACGCCGCACAGCGCCGCTTTGGGTATCGACCGTGTAAAGGTCATGTTCGCGAATAAATGCGACGGTCGCACCGTCCGGTGAGAGCAAAGGCGCGCCTTCTTCGCCTTCGTCATCCGTTAGTCGCTTAAAGGTTGCCGATTCAAGTTCGAGCACAAAGAGGTCGTTCCGGAACTGATAAAGGGCGCGGCGGCCGGCCCGATCGAAGGCAATCGGCCAGGAAAGCTTTTTCGGGGCATCCTCGCCCAATAAGGAATAAAGAGAGCTCATTGCCTGGCGAGCATCGAGCAACGGTGACCTGCGACCGGTCTTCGGATCGAGGCGCTCGAAGGTGCGTTCCTCTTCCGGCAGGCGGGAATCGTAATAGATCGCCCATTCTCCATCGGTCCATTCGTATTCGGCCGTCGCCTCAATCCGATTCGGTTCGCCGCTTACCAGCCAATCGACGGTGATGCGGCCAGCCTCCGCATGGCCCATCGCTGCTGCAAACAAAAGAACCGTAAGAAAGCCGAATTTGACCTTCATTCCTGCAACCGCATTACTTTATCTGTTTAATTCGCAATAAAAGAGCTGCCGCAAGCTTGTCTCATAAGGGGGAATCTGTTGCTGCTCATGGAGCTGTTTTTTTCGGCACTGGAGTCCATGGCCTCTACGCAAACTCTAAAAACGCCGGCCGGCAAAGAACGCATCTCTCACCGGCCGTCGGGTTTTGTGATCATCTCAAGCCGACAGCCGCTTTCTCTGCCTAAAACAGGGGCTTGCAGTTTTTCACGGCTGACGTTTAATCTATAGACCTTGCCGAACTTGCTTTTTATTTGAATTCATGCTCTATAAAATCAGCCAGCTTGCTGTATTTTTGGTAGAGGATTTCATAGAGCTTGGCGTTTTCCGGATTCGGTTCATAGACTTTTTCGAAACCGCTGCCCATGGCCTTTTGCGCCGCCTGCATGGTCGGATAGAGGCCGGCAGCCGTCGCCGCGGCCATGGCCGAGCCGAGTGCGCATGCCTGCTCAGAAGCCGCTACTTTGATCGGCATATTGAGCACGTCGGCGGTTACCTGCATGACGAACGGCGATTTTTTAGGAATACCGCCGATGGCAATGACCTGACGGATCGGCACGCCTTCCTCAGCGAAGCGATCAACGATCTTTTTGGCGCCGAAGGCGGTCGCCTCGACCAGAGCGCGAAAGATGCGCGGCGCATCGGAACCGAGATTAAGGCCGGTGATCGCGCCTTTGAGCGCCTGATTGGCAAAGGGAGTCCGCCTGCCGTTGAGCCAGTCGAGCGCGACAATGCCGTCCGGATCGATCGGCAGCATGGCCGCCTCTTCCGAAAGCGCCGGTATGATCGTGTCGGCAATTTCATCGATCATTTTTTGCCGATTGAATTCGCTGAGCTGCGGCATCGTATTGATCAAGTGCTCCACCGGCCAAAGAAGAAGATCGCGGAACCAGGCGTAAACATCGCCGAAAGCCGACTGACCGGCTTCCATGCCGAGCAAACCCGGCAGGATGGAGCCGTCGACTTGGCCGCAGATGCCGGCTACCAAATGCTCTCCTTCTTTCGGCATCTCGGTAACGATCATGTCGCAGGTCGATGTGCCCATCACCTTGACCAGCGTGTGCGGCTCGATCTGCGCACCGACGCCGCCGAAATGGGCGTCGAACGAGCCGACGCCGACAATGACGTCGGTCGACAAACCGAGTCGCTCCGCCCATTCGGGACACAGTTTGCCTGCCGGAACGTCGCCGGTGTAGGTTTCCTGATAGAGGCGATCGCGCAGTCCGGCCAAAAGCGGATCGAGTGTCGTCAAAAATTCTTCGGGAGGCAGGCCGTTCCACGAGGCATGCCACATCGCCTTATGTCCCGCCGCAGTACGGCTCCGCTTCAGTTTGAGCGGGTCAGTCATGCCGGTCAAGAGAGCCGGAATCCAATCGCAGTGCTCAACCCAGGAAAAGGCTGCCTTGCGCACCGCTTCATCCTCGCGCAGCACGTGCAGAATCTTGGACCAAAACCATTCGGATGAATAGACGCCGCCCGAATAGCGGGTATAGTCCTCGCCGCCCCATGTTTTCGCCTTGCGGTTGATCTCTTCGGCTTCAGCCACGGCCGTGTGGTCTTTCCATAAAATGAACATGGCGTTGGGGTTCTCTTCAAAACCGGGCGTCAGCGCCAAGGGCGTACCCTGTCGATCTACTGCGCAGGGCGTAGAGCCGGTAGTATCCACGGAAATGCCGCGAATCTTTTCCGCCGTTCCGGCCGGCGCCTTGGCCAAAGCGCCGCGCACCGAGGCCTCCAAACCCTCGATATAGTCCAGCGGATGCTGGCGGAATTGATTCTTGGCCGGATTACAATAACGTCCTTCCTTCCAACGGGGATAGTAAAAGACTTCCGAGGCAATCTCGGTTCCGTCCGCCGCATCGACGATCAGCGTGCGGACTGAATCGGTGCCGTAATCGATGCCGATGACATAATGTTCGTGCTTGTTCATAATCCTCTCCCTCTTATCAGCGGCAATTCTTATTCTCTGAAAAATCTATGAACCGTAACATGATGATAGACATCGCCGGGCGCAAGGATGGGCGAAGGGAAGTTGGGATGATTGACGGCGTCGGGATAGTACTCAGTCTCCAAACAGAGCGCATCGTGTTTGCCGAACACGCCGCCGCTGCCGACGATGCCGTCGAGAAAATTGCCGGTGTAGAGCTGCACGGCCGGCTTGGTGGTGAACAGCTCGAATCCGCGGCCGCTCTTGGGATCGAACAGTCGCGCGATAAAGACAGGCTTTGTCTCATCGGGCGCATCGGCCAGATAACAGTGATCGTACCCGCCGACAGCCTCGATCTCCTTGCCCACCGGCTTGGGATTCCGAAAGTCCATCGGTCCGACGGCCTCGCAGATTTCGCCGGTCGGGATCAAATCGGCGTCCGTTTTGAGATAGCGGCTGCAGGCCAACTGCAAAATGTGATCATAAATCTTGCCGGAACCGGCGCCCGCAAGGTTCCAGTAGGCGTGATTGGTGAGGTTGACCGGCGTCGGCGCGTCGGTTTCGGCTTTATAATTGATCGTCAGCTCATTTTCTTCGTTGAGGCTGTAAACTACGGTTACTTCAAGATTGCCGGGGTAGCCTTCCTCACCGGCCGCTGAAAGATAGCGCAGCCGTACGCCGCAGCTGTCATCAGATTCGAACGGATCGGCCTGCCAGAGCTTTTTGTCGAACCCTTCGAATCCGCCGTGCAGGTGATGACGCCCGTGATTGAGTGAAAGCTGATATTCGATGCCGTCGAGGACAAAGCGGCCGTGGGCGATGCGGTTGGCAAAACGTCCGGTAATACAGCCGAAATAGGGATGACCCTTGAGATAGCTCTCCAAGTTGTCAAAACCAAGGCAGACGTTTGCCGCAATGCCGCGGCGATCGGGCAACCTGACTTCGGTAATGATGCCTCCGTAGGTGATGACGCGAATCAGCGTGCCCTTTGAATTGGTGAGCGTAAAGCGTTTGACTGATTGATTATTTACTTGACCGAACTCGTCGATTTGCAGCGGCATAGACTTTTCCTTTCCTGATTGAGATGCTGCGAAAAATGCAAATTTTTTTGCTTAAAATCTAACAGTTTTTCAAACGGTGGGGAAACCAGAGCCGGCTTTATCAGCCGGTTAATGCTTTACACAGCGGAATCCGATCGTCGCCGCTCGGTCGATGCCGGGATAGGTAATAAAATATTTTACATGCGAATCGACCCGCTGCTCTCCGCCCGCGATTTCTCCATAGGCTGCGCCCGGGAAATACCACCAGGAGCTGCTCATCACCCAATCCCGACATCCGCCGCGCAGCGTCACAAATCGGTTAAAGCCGTCGAACCGTTCGCTCTCGTTCCATTCAAAAACTTGATTGATGACAAACTTTTCCTTCAAAGCCTCCGCCGCCGCTTGCCATTCCCATTCCGTCGGCAATTGCAGGCCGGCCCATTCGGCAAAAGCCCGCGCATCATGAAGATCGACGTAAACCACCGGCTCATCGTAAAGTTCAGGAGGACACGAACTGCCTCGCCAGTGGTATAAAAAATTCTCCGAGAAACGCGGTCGATAACCTGTCGCCTGGAGAAACAATTCGAACTGCCGGTTGGTGACCACCTTGGGCATAATGGCAAAATCAGCAAGCGTCTCTCGGCGGCGATGAGCCACCCACTGAGCGCCGTCCCGGTTTTCGATCGTCAAATCGTGATTGTTGCGCGCCTCCGGATCGGGATAGCACTGACCTTCCCGTAGAAGGTGTGAACAGGAAAACTCCCGCAACCCACCCTTTACAAAAAGCAGATCCGTTGAAAGCGAGGGGGCAGAATTCAAGCGATAAGGATGGGTCAGCGGCTCTTTGAGGGATAATTCCTGCGCATATTCGTCAGGCTCCGGCAGCGGAGCGGCGGCCTCCAGTTGCAGCTGCGCCAAAAGACGATGCAGTTCTTCATCCTCCCTATCGGTCTGCAAAAGGCAGCCGAAATCGGTGACCTGCACCTCGACATACAAGCTGTCGTTCCTAGAAAAGGGCTTTAGCGGCCTGCCGTTCCACAAATCAAAATACAATGCCGTCGGATTCGAGACGGGGAAGCGTACAAGCGACTCTGAGTTCAAGGTATCGGCGAAATGGGTGATAAGGCATTGGTCTTGGCCCCATTGGCTCGCGAGCACACTCGGATTTTGGGTCGGCAGAAAAGGTTTCCAGTTGCTTTGATCATAGAGTTCAGCAGAATGTTGCCATACGGCGTTCATCCGGCGCAGGGCTTTGCGGTCTTTGGCGCTCCAGAAATTCATGGTACCGAAAATGTTTTCCCAAACCTGAACGCCTTGACCGTTCAGCCAGGCATGCGCCAGGATGCGCTTTTTATCTTTGAGCATGCGTTTGATAAAATGCTGCTTGTGCTGCGGCATCAGCCATTTGATCAGCGAGAGATCCGAGTAATGATAGGGCATGATCTCTTGTCCCCAAGAGCAGGTCAAAGCGTCCGGCCCGAACAGATCCTTGAGGTCCGGCAGGATTTCCGCAGAGAAAGCCACGGTTTTCCCTAATAAAGCGGCCTCATCGCGCAGAGAACGTTCAACCTCGAAAACCGAGATCGAGCCTTTCGAACTGCGCCAAGTATCGAGAAAAACGCCGTCGGCGCCGCTTTGTTGTACGATCTTGGCCAATTCGATGAAATCTTGATCCTTGGATCGACGCGTATCGAGGTCCCAGGGATTGTAGGTCAGAAACACCCGCACGCCGTTGCGATGAAAATCGCTCACCACTTGCGCCAAGCCGTCTCGACCGCCGGGCAGATTCGTCAGCATGTCGAATTGATTGCGCGCATCGATGCCGAGGTTCGGATAACTGTGCCATAGAATGACGGACTGAATACCGCCGAATTCGCGCCGCATGCGTTCACAGTAATCGTCCACTCGAAAGACGCCGCGTTTGCCGTCGAAAAAGCTCTGATCCCAAAGGAAAACAAAGCCCATGACAAAGTTCTTCTTGAACCAGTCGAGTTCGAGAGGAACACGCCATCCGAAAGCCGCCTGCTTTTCGAGATAGTCCTCTATGCGCTCTAAAAGTGCTTTTCGTCCAAGACTTGATCCGACCTTCAATCGTACATCTTTCAGCTCCAGGATGGCCGCCTGAGAAACGGGTTGTTCCACACGAAGCACCGGCGCAATGGAAAAGCGCTCCTGCGGGAAATCAGGGACGCTAACCTTAACCGCATAGGCCTGCCAATCTGAAGCTTGCGGGACCACCGCTGCGGTGCAGTTCTGAAGTTTTTTGCGGACTATATAGCTTTTCTCTTCGCCTTTATTTTTCAAATCAAAGTCAACTGAAACCCGGAAAGACGATGAGGGTGATCGCGCCTTGAACGAGATTTCCATCTTTTCTCCCGGTTGCAGCTGCAGTTGATAAGCGAACAAGTCGAAATGAACCTTGGCCTCTTGCGCCGGGAATCGGCACAAAACAGGAGGGCCATCGCAGGGTGATTTTCGAATCCGTTCACGAAAAGCCGTAATGCTCCCATACCATTCCTCCCACTCATCGATGGTAGGAATTTTAATAAAGGAATCGTTATGCTCGACGTTTTCGACGTATTCCCAACTCAGATTGGCGCCTGAAATGCCGATCGTCCATTGTGAATAAGGAAAGCTGATCGTTTCTCTTGATTGGTCGAGACTAAAGCACGGAAAAGCAACGAACCACAGAGGAAAAAGAATTTTTTTCATCGCATTTCGCTTTCTGCAGGTAAAAACTTGCTTATCTCAAACGTTTTTAAACGCTGACAGAATCTTTGACCACTCGTGGTTTACAAACCCCAATGTCAGCGGACCATGTTTCTTTTCAGCAGCTGCATCCGGCAGGCTTGAAAGCCGTCTTTTGAAACTGCAAAATCAAGGTAATATCGCATCGAAGAAAATTCAAGTCGAATTTCAACTTTTGCCGCGGCGGGGACTTTTAAAGCAGCGCAAAAAATGACGCTTCAAACGGCACACTGTTCCACAACGTCTGATTTTCAGCGCCGACGAGTATGGCGCAAAAAATCCGATTTTGCTCTTTTCAACGGCCTCTTTTAAAGCTTGCAGAACATTTGTTCAATTTTTCTGAGGAGTCTCATTCAATTGCCACAAAGTGACAGGATCGAATCTTGTATAGATGACAGCTTCCTGCACCGACTGCTGCAAGAAAGAAAAAGCCTGCGCAGGTTGCCCCGCACAGGCTCTTCTGAATTACCCCGCTCTTTTCCTATTTCACGAACTTCAGGTAGCGTTCGTTAATACGTCCCCAATGCAGGTTTTCGATAAAATGATTGATGTAATCGGCACGGTTCGGCCCGTCCTTGTGATAGTATGCATGTTCGAACACATCACAGGCGATCAGCGGAACGCCGCCCCATATCGCGCCGTATTGATGTTCATCCACAAGGACATTCAACAGACGGCGGGAGTACAAAGCGTCAAACACCAGCAGTCCCCAGCCGCTCAGCTTTGCCGCCAAAGCCGTCGCCTTGAAATCCTCTTTCCACTTTTCAAAGGATCCCCATTCTTTTTCGATGGCCTTCAGCACATCAGGCCCCTTCTTGGGATCTCCGTCGCCGCCCAAAACCTCCCAGTAAACGTCGTGCAACAGCGCACCGGAGTGATTCCAAGTCAGTCGGCGCTTCAGCTCGCCGATTTCACTGTAATTGCCGTTCGCTTTGGAACGGTCGGCGCTTTCCAAGGCTTTTTCAATGGTGTTCAGCGCCGCAACATATCCTTTGTGATGCTTATTGTAATGCCAGTCGCTGGTCTCCGGACTCATAACCGGCGCCAACAGCGTCTTGGCTTCTTCATCCGTATACGGTCTTTTTCCAACTTGCCATTCGTATGACATGCGTCTTCTCCTTATAGTTATATTTACCCAATCAAGTTTGGTCTATTTAACATTGCTTTTGCGAGTTTTATTCCTCTCAGCGACTTAACGTTTGGATTTTTGCCCGACAAATCGTAATATTATTTTGTTCGTTCTACGGAACTGAAAAGCCCCCTAGTGCGTCTAATTGCCGTCTTTAAGTTGAAAGTAAAGATGCCGCGAATTTTTCTCAGCCTCCTTTTATTGGTGATACTGCAGCTTGGTCGGTTATTCGGCGCGCCGCTGTATGAAGGCAGCGAACAAGCATTTGCCGACGCCAAGCTTCTTTTTCATCATCAGCTTCTTTATCCGGCGGAAGAGCAGCTTTCCGATTACCTGCGGATAAATAACGCGGCCCCGCATCGAGCCGAGGCAATGCTGCTTATCGGAGAGAGCCTCCTGCAGCGAGGCCAATACCTGCCTGCCGTCGAAACATTTACAACTCTGCTTCGCGAAGAATCGGCGTTAGCCCTCCGCGATCGGGCTATGTTTCGTCTCGGCGAGGCCTATGTCAAGGCAGGGCAACCGAACGAAGGCCGGCGCGTATTGGCCGACTTTATCGAAACGTTTCCCTCCAGTCCCCTTGCAGCCGACGGTCTCTATTGGTATGCGGAGGCCGCCTTTCTCGACGGCGATCCCATGACCGCACTCAAATATTTTGCCCGCGTCTATCAAAAAGACCCGAACGGCCGCCTGGCTGATTATGCGCTGTTTTCCGCAGGCTTTATTTATGAAGAACAAAAACGCTGGGATGAAGCATTGGCGGCTTATCAAAAGATCATCGATACACGGCCGCGCGGGGTGCCGGCCCGTCATGCGGCTTTCCGCATCGGCATGGCGCGCTTTGCCATGGGTGATTCTCGTGAAGCCGCCGCTCAGCTCGAGAGGGCACTCCAGCTCTATCCCGACGATCCTGTCGCAGTTGAAGCCCGCTTTTTCCTCGGCGAATGTTATCATCAACTCGGACAGTATGCGCGCGCATCAAGTGCTTATCGCGCTGTCCCCGCCGACCATCCGTTGGCCGATGACGCCCAATACGCCGTCGGTTGGGTGCTTTATCGCCAAGGGGAATATCGTCAGGCCGAAGCCGCCTTTCAGCGGGCAGCCGACATGAGCCGTGAACCGGAGCTGATCGCCGCCGCTCTTTTCCAGGCCGCTCAGTGTCGCCTGCAGCGCGGCGAGGAAAGCGGAACCGTCGAACTGCTGCAGCAGGTTGCCGAGCGTTATCCCAAAGCACGCAAAGCTTCGGAAGCTCTCTATCAAATCGGCATCGTTCACTTCCGCCAAGGCCGTTATGCCGAAGCGCGGCAGCACTTTGCCCGATTGGCGGAGAGAGCTGAAACAGATGAGATCGGCGGTAGAGGCCTTCTGATGATCGGCGAAGCACACCTTGCCGAAGGCAACGAAAAAGCCGCTGAAGAGGCTTTTCGCAGCCTACTCGAGGCCGCCGAAGCCTCCGAACTGCGCAGCCATGCCCTCTTTAGGCTGGGATGGTTAAGCTTTAAAAACGGCGACTATGTCAAAGCTGAAGAGCGTTTTGACGCTGTTTTAAGCCGTTATCCGCAAAGCGCGTCGGCGGAGCAGGCGCTGTTCTGGAAAGCCGAGGCGCTCTACAAGACCGGCAAATATGCGCAAGCCTATGAGCATTACCGGCGTTTCATTGGCCGTTATCCGAAATCGGCGCGGTTGACCGAAGCCTATTACGGTCTCGGCTATTCGGCGCAGCCGCTGGGCAAATTTACCGAAGCCTCGCAGGCTTTTGCCAAAGCGCGCGACGCCAAATCGCCGCTGGCCGTGGATGCGGCGCTGAGGGAGGCCGACGCGCTGTTCAACGCCCGCGCTTTTGACCGCGCCAAGCAGGCTTACCGCAATGTCCTCCAATCTGCCGCCGACGCCTCCATCAAGGCGGAGGCGCTATACCAAATCGGCATGTGCGATTATCGACAGGAGCAGTTTGCAGAAGCGCGCCGCTCCTTTCAAGCCGCAGCAACAAGTTATCCGAAAAGTTCTTGGGCGCCGCAGGCGCTGATGATGAGCGGACGTTCCCTGTTCCGCATGGGAAATTATGACGGCGCTGCCGAGGATTTACACAGTCTGATCAGTCGTTATCCCGACAGTGAGTGGGTCGATGACGCCTTGTACCTGATCGGCGACTGCCGCTACAATGCCGGCCGTTACGACGAGGCGATCCGATATTATCAAAAAGTGGTAAACGACTTTCCGAACAGCGAGTTGGCCGATGACGCCGTTATAGCCGTGCAGCAGGCCGCCATGCAGAGCGGCGATATCGATCAGGCAATGGCTGCCGTCGATGCACTGGTGACCAACATGAGCAGCGCCGACAAAGCGGCAGCCATTCTGCACAGCAAAGCCGAATTTGCCTTTAACATGCAGCAATATGAAAAAGCCTTGGCCGAGTGGCGGCGAATGCTGCGCGAATACCCCGATTCCAAAAGCGCCGAAAACGCCAATTTTCATATCGGCGAATGCTTTGCCGCTATGAATGATGCCAATGCTGCGCTCGCTGCCTTTCAGGAACAGGTCGAGCGATACCCGTCCGCTTCCGCAACCCCTATGGCGCTGCTGCGGCTGGGAGAGCTCTATGCAGCGCAAAATTCGCCCGATAGGGCCGCCGCTGCATGGCAAACTCTCGTCGATCGCTATCCCGACTCTTCTCCGGCGTCTCAGGCCCTTTACCGGCTCAGCCTTCTGCATGGACACGAAGGCCGAAGGGAACAGGCCCGCCAAGCGATCGATCGCCTGGAAAAATCCTCCGACGAGACCGCCAGGCAGCTCGCTCAGATCGGTCGCGCCCGACTTTACCTTCAGCAAGGCAACTATGAGACGGCCGCCGCTTTGTTAAAGAATCTCCTCGCCGGCGCAGAAAAAGAGATCGCCGCCGAAGCTCAGTTCCTTCTCGGCGAAACGCTGCGTCTGCAAAAAGACTATAAAGGCGCAATTACGGAATATCTCAAAGTGAAGTACCTTTATCCTGGGCAAACAACCTGGGCGGCGCGAGCCGTTTTCGAAGCCGGTCGCTGCAACGAGGAGCTGCAGCGCTGGGACGAGGCAAGACGTCTCTATCAGTCGATTCTGCGCGAATACAGCAGCGAAAAGCAGGTTGCCGATCAGGCGCAGCAACGCCTCGAGCAGTTGGTCGGCAGATGAGGAAAAGATCATGAAGAATTTGGACGGCATTATTCTCATTTGCATCCTCCTGTTCATTTTTTGGACCCCAAGCCGCCTGGCGGCCCAGGATGCAGTCGTATCGTCGCCCAGCGATTCGGCCGCGCAACAAAAACCGGAACCTGCCGAGCCGCTGCTGGAGCTGCCCGAAGTGCTCATTATCGGTCAGGACGCCTACCATCGTTTAGCCAAGGAAAAGAAAAACCTGACTCCGGAAACGCCGCAGATCATTGCTTTGCCGGATCGCTACGAAGCAGCGGCCGTTGCGCCGCAGAAACGCCTTTCGGCAACCGAGTCGTTTTTTCCGAAAGCCTACGTCCTTTTGCAGGGCGGCTCGTCGGTCTATTTCAACGGGCTGGGCGGCTATCACCATCGTTTTGAGCGGGGCGAGGTCATCGGCAATGCCTCCTTCGAGCGCGGCAACGGACACTACCGCAACAGCCGCTCGACCGAGGGCGGTTTGCACCTACAAGGCAATTATCTGCTCAGCGAAAAGAGCCGACTGTCCGGCGCCGTCGACTATGAACGATGGGGCTACGGTCTGCAATCGACCGGCTATCGGCGAACCGACGCCGAACGAAACGGCGGCCACGGCGGATTCCGCACTTCACTCGATTATCAGCACACGCAGACTCTGTCCGGCAGGGTCAATGTGGAATTCGGCGGTATGGCGCTGAGGAGCGACACGGCAAACGTCCAGGTTGAACGCAGCAGCGACTTTTTTTCTCGGCTCGGAGGAGGAATTAGATTCCGCCGAGGCAGGCTGCTTCTCGAAGCGCATGCGGCCTATACACACGAGAGCTATGATCATGAGAACCGCACGCAGCTTCTCGATTTGGGCGATCTGATGTTTTATGCTGCGGGCTCGTTCGGCAAAGCAGCCACGGCGACATTGGGAGCAAAATTAACGAGTTTTTCTGCCGATTCGGCTTCGGGAAGCCGCATCTCGCCGATCGCGTCGATTGTATTTGTGCCGTCCGAGCGGTTCGCCGCTTCCATCAAGATCGACGGCGGCCTGACGCCGCTGACCATGACCGATTATCGTCATGAAAATCCGTTTATCGCCCACTCTGCGCTCATTCGTCCGCAGGAGGACAAACTGCGACTGCAGGGCGATTGGCAATTGGCGGTCTCCGGCGCGCTGATGGTTGAAGGCGGGTTTGTGCGACGATGGGCGGCTGCTCTGCCGGCTTTCGAGGCCGATTCCGTGAACGGTCTGCTCAGCCTTCGTTGGCTCGATAACGTGCAAATGACCTCGACGCGGCTTGGATTACGGGCCAAGTTCGGCCGCACTGGAGAGGCGAGCTTATCGTTCGTCGACTATTCCGACGATCTTGGTCACACCACCGTCGCCGGCTCGAACATCCCCTATCTGCCCGACTATGGGCTGCCGTTCGAAGTGACCTTCGGCCTCCCCGCAGGCGTACGGCTGAACGCCTCGGCGGAGCTCATCGGCAGACGTCGAACTGCAATCGAGACCCAGGAAACCCTCCCGCCCCGCTTCCGAATGAACCTCCGGCTGTCAAGAACGATCGGCGATTTTGCCGATTGCCGCAATCTGTTCGACGACCGTTCCCAACAATGGCAGGGTTATCGGGAACCGGGATTGATTGTTTCTCTCGGACTGATCTATCGCAGGTAGCTGGAGAATGGATAATCTTTCAAAGCCAATCATCTGAAAAGAGGAGTACCGGATGACGCTCTTTCAACTGTTAGTGAAAGGCGGAATCATGATGATTCCGCTCGCGTTCTGTTCCTTCATCGCACTGGCCATCCTGTTCGAACGACTGATGGTTCTGCGCAAGATCCAAATCAACACGCGCACCTTTGTCCTGCAGGTGAAAAACATGCTGCTGCGCGGGCGACTGCGCGATGCAATAGAACTTGCCAAGCGCACACCCGGACCGATTGCCAAAATTACCGCTGCAGGACTGGCCAAGCACGATCGTCCGCGTGAGGAAATCAAAGACGCCATCGAATCCGCCGCCCAGACCGAAGTCTATTTATTGGAAAAGAATCTCGGCGTGTTGGGTACGATTGCCGCCGTAGCGCCGCTTATCGGCTTTCTCGGCACCGTAACGGGAATGATCAAAGCGTTTATGCAGGTCCAATCCCTGGGCGGCAATGTCGATGCAGGCGTTCTGGCGGGCGGCATTTGGGAGGCGCTGATCACTACGGCTGCGGGCCTGGTGGTCGGCATCCCTTCGCTCATTTTCTACAACTGGCTGCAGAGCAAGGTCGAGCATCACGTCTTTGAAATGCAGCAAAGCTCGACGGAATTGATGGACACTTTGTTGGAAAAGGACAACCATGAAGATCCAGACTACGCGTAAGCGGATGGTGCATTTCCAAACCGTCTCTTTGACGGATATCGTTCTTTTGCTGCTGATCTTTTTTCTTCTGACCTCTTCGTTCGTCGTTCAGCCCGGCATCAAGATCAAGCTGCCCAAGGCGGCAAGCGGGGCGCAGGACGATTCGGACAAAATTTTCATTACCGTTACGCAGCGCGAACGCATCTATCTCAATCAGCAGCCGGTCACGCGCGAAGAGTTGGGTGCGCGGCTGCGGCAGATTTTCAGCAAAACGCCGGACAAGCTGGTGGTCATTCGCGCCGACAAGGACATTTCTTTGGAGACGACCATCCGCATCATCGATACGGCCA
>JAPDQV010000022.1 GCA_034505495.1 candidate division KSB1 bacterium
TGTCCTCGCGCAGCGGTTCTTCGCGCTCCTGCTCGAAGAGGGGAAGCTGATACCCCACCCCGGCCCTCCCCGCATGCGGGGAGGGCGACCGGCGCACGGCTTCGAGGATGGTGCGCGGGTCAATGCGCTCGTGGACGTGCAGCGAGACGGTCGGCACTTCAAACGAGGTATGCTCGGCCTTGCCGGCCCAGACCAGTTGCGGGTCGAGGTACGGGTCGTAGGCGTAGGTCTTCTTCTGCTGCCCGGCGTCGGGATCGGTCTCCGGCGTCACCAGGCCGACGGGCGGGTTGTTGACCCGCTGTTTGTCGCGGTGTTCGTAGGATTCGATGGGACGTTTGCCGTCTGTCTTTTTTCGTGCCATTAGGTCTTTCCTCAAGTCATACGGTCTTTCAGAAGGTCAACTTTTTGTTAGACCGCAAAGCGGAAATTGATAATGTCCCCGTCCTTGACGATATAGTCGCGACCTTCCAAGCGAAGCACGCCGTCCGCACGGCACTGCGCCAGGCTTTTGCGGGTGATAAAGTCGTTATAGTGCACCACCTCGGCGCGGATAAAGCCCCGCTCGATGTCGGTATGAATGGCGCCGGCCGCAACTGGTGCCGGCGTATTGCGGCGGATCGTCCAGGCGCGCACCTCATCTTCGCCCACCGTGAAAAAGGAGATCAGGCCCACCAGATCATAAGAAGTACGGATCAGCCGCCCCATGGCTGATTCGGTAATACCAAGATCTTCGCGAAACAGCTCGGCTTCGTCGGGCGAAAGCTGCAGAATCTCCATCTCGATCTTGGCGGAAATCGCCAGCAGCGCCGTATGCGGCTGCGAACGATAAGCCGCAAAAGGCGCCAGCACCTCCTCTTCGCGCCGAATGTCGTTTTCGCCGATGTTGAGACAAAGAATGACCGGCTTTTGACTGAGGAACTGATAACCGCGCACCAACAGTTGTTCTTCGCGACTCATTTCCATCATGCGCAGCGGCTTTTCTTCCTCCAACAGTTTTTTGCAGCGCTGCAGCAGCTCATATTCCTGCGCATCCTGATCGCTTTTTCTGGTGCGCATCTGCTTTTCCAGCCGCGCCATGCGGTTCTCGATAATGGAAAGATCGCTGATGATGAAATCGGTTTCGATGGTTTTGAGATCGCGCAAGGGATCTATGGACTCGAGGGGATGCGGTACGGCATCGTCGGCAAAGTGACGCAGCAGCACCAAAAGGGCGTCGACGGTGCGCACCAGTCCAAGGAATTGATCGCTGAAACCGCCTTTCTTCTGTTCCGCCGTGCTGATGCCGGCCAAATCGACATATTCGATGGTCGCCGGCGTTTTTTTCCTCGGCTTAAAGATTTCATTGAGAGCATCGAGCCGCTCGTCCGGCACATTGACGATTGCCCGATGCGCCTCGCCTTTGCCGCTGTAGGCAGCCGTCTCCACTTGGGAGCCTGTCAGTGCATTGAACAGCGTCGTTTTCCCAGATAACCCCAATCCGACAATACCGATTTTCATCTTTGCCTCGTAAAAAACCCTTTGTTGTCCTTAAGCGGGGCAGCGTGAACTTGTTTCAATTGCCCGCTTCAGGCTGAAAAAGTCTTTTCATTCGCTGTAAATTTGCCTAACTTACCCTTGTTGATTAAAAGAGGGTCCATCTCATGCTGAACCGCAAAACCACCGGTTCAATTCTCTGTCCCAGCTGCGGAAAATTGGTGTCCGTCAACGCCAAAGAGTGTATCTATTGCGGCCGGAAATATCCGGGCTTGTGGGGATTCGGTCCCGCGCTGCAAAAACTCTTCGGCTTGGGCAGTGTTACTTCCATCCTGATCGTCGTTAACGTCGTGCTCTACATTATTGCACTTTTGCTCCGGCCGGCTGCACTTTTGCAGATACGGGATATTTTCAGCATCTTTTCACCCGACATAACGATCCTGTACAAGCTTGGCATGACCGGCTCGTTCGCTTTGTCCCAAGGCCGCTGGTGGACGTTGATCACCGCAGCCTATCTTCACGGCGGGCTGCTGCATATTCTCTTCAATATGCTCTGGCTGCGGCAGCTCGGCACGATGGTCGAAGGTCTTTACGGCTCGGCGCGCACGTTTTTGATTTTCACTGCCGCGGGGGTGGTCGGATTTGTCTTTTCGAACATGGCCGGCATCGACTTTACCCTCGGCTCGTCGGGCGCCGTTTTCGGGCTGCTCGGCGCCTTGGTCTACTACGGCCGTCGACGCGGCGGTTTTTTGGGCACTCTGCTTTACCGCCAGGTCGGAACCTGGGCAATCGTCCTCTTTGCTTTCGGCTTTCTTACTCCCGGCGTCAACAATATGGCTCATGCGGGAGGTTTCCTTGGCGGACTGCTTGCCGCTCTGATGATGGGTTTCAATGAACACAAAGCCGAAACGACGGCTCATCGCTTGGCTGCTCTCGCCGTCGTCGTGCTGACAATCGTCTGCTTCGGTTTAGCCGTTGCCGAATGGGTGAGGTGAAATGCCGGCTCAATGCTCAGTTTACGGCGTCTCGACCACCGCGTCGATCATCCCGTACGCCTGCGCTTCGGCGGCGCTCATGAAAAAGTCGCGGTCCGTATCCTTTTCGATCTTTTCCATCGGCTGGCCGGTATGTTTGACCAGCAGCTCGTTAAGCATGTTCTTGGTGCGCATCATCTCTTCGGCGTGAATTTTCAGCCCGGAGGCCGGCGCGATGATTTGGCTGCCGGTCATGGGTTGATGGATCAGAATGCGGCTGTGCGGCCAGGCAAACCGCTTGCCCTTGGCGCCGGCTGCAAGCAGAACCGCTCCCATGCTGGCCGCCAAACCCATGCACAGCGTCCGCACGTCGCTTTTCACCGCCTGCATGGCGTCATAAATCGCCAGACCGGCGGTTACTGACCCGCCCGGCGAATTGATGCGTAAAAGAATGTCTTCATGATTCTGCTGATCCAAATAGAGAAGCTTTTTGACCACGTCTTCGGCAGTCTCGTCGTCCACAACGCCCCACAAGAATATCGTTCGCTGTTCTAAAAACGACTTGTTGACCTCAGCTTCGAAGAACCATTTCAAAAAATCACCTTCCATACCTTTTCCTTTTGTTATTTTCTCACGATGTTGAATTTACGCATCGAAGAAAAGACAAGCAAAGGATTTGTGGACAGATCAGGGCACCGAGCAAGCTTTGATTTTAAAAATGGGCGATTTTTTCCTTGACTTTATTTTCTGAATAGTTAATTTTTCGACAGATCTATCAGCATCTTGGGGCAGTTCAGTTTTAATCGCTTTTTCAAGACTATCACAAAAAGATCTCGCAAGGGGGAAAGCATGAAGGGGGTTTGTCTGCTTTTTTTCCTTTGGCCGATCGTCTTTTCTTCGGCACAAAGCTTGGATCTATTCTTTTCGGAATACATAGAAGGCAGCTCAAATAACAAAGCGTTGGAGATTTATAACGGCACCGGCACAGCAGTCGATTTGACCGCCGGACGTTACACCGTTCAGTTCTTTTTCAACGGCAACACAAGTGCCGGCACAACGATCTACTTGAGCGGCTTCGTGGCCGACGGCGGCGTGTTCGTCCTGGCGAACAGCGGCGCCGGTCAGGCGATTTTGGAACGCGCCAACCAGCTTGCCGGCGGCACTTGGTTCAACGGGGACGACGCCGTGGTTTTGAGCAAAAACGGCGTGATCATCGACGTCATCGGGCGAATCGGCGAGGATCCCGGCACTGAATGGGGCAGCGGTTTGACGAGCACTGCCGATAACACTCTGCGCCGCAAACCGACAATCTGCAGAGGAGATGCCGACGGACAGAACGCTTTTGATCCCGCCATCGAATGGGACGGCTTCCCGACCGACACCATTGACGGCCTCGGCAGTCACAGCAGCGCATGCGGAGCAAACGGCATCACCCCTATACGCAACATACAATATTCGACTCTTCCTTCAGGAGATTCGCCGTTCAAGGATCAAACCGACGTTACCACGGAGGGCATCGTAACGGCAGTCTTTACCGGCAGCTATGTTCTGCAATCGGGCGCCGGTGAATGGAGCGGTTTGTGGATTTTCGACGGCGCACATGCTCCAAATCTCGGCGATCGTCTTCGCCTCACCGGGACTGTCCGCGAGGTCAATGGGCTTACGGTCTTGACTGATCTCTCGGCCTATCAACTTTTGTCAACCGCAAATGCGCTTCCCGCCCCTTCACTTCTTACTGCAGCCGATGCGGCGCAGGAGCAATGGGAAGGGGTGCTTTTGCGGATCAACAACGTAACAGTCGACCAATCCGACTTGGGCAATGGCGAATGGAGCGTCCGCGACGGCAGCGGCCTCCTGCGCATAGGCAGAAAGGCCGGATACGGTTATTTTCCGGTCGCGGAAAGCTCGCTTGCCGGCATCATCGGCGTCATGGGCTTTTCATCGTCGCAATTCAAGCTCGAGCCCCGCAGCGACGAAGATATTCTACAGGAGCCTTCCTTTCGGGTGGTAATCAACGAGATCCTGGCCGATCCCGCCGACGACGCCAATCAAAACGGCGTGGTAGAGACCTACGCGGATGAGTTCGTCGAACTGGTGAACCTGGGCACACAGGCTGCCGACCTGTCCGGTCTGCAGCTCAAAGACGCTTCGTCTGTTCGGCACGTTTTTCCCGCCGGCACGCTGGTTCATCCCGGCGGCTGTCTGGTTGTTTTCGGCGGCGGAACGCCGAACGGCGATTTCGGCGGCGCGATCGTCCAAACAGCAACCAGCGGCAGACTCGAGCTGAACAATTCCGGCGATACCGTGCAGCTGCTAAACGGCGAACAAATCCTCGATACCGTAACTTACGGGAGCGAGGGCAACAGCGATCAATCTTTGACTCGCGACCCGGACGGTACGGGCAATTGGGTCAAACATCGCAGCGCCGCTCGCTCGAACGATCAGCCGTTTTCGCCCGGCCGACGGGCGGACGGCTCGAGCTTTCTGTCAACCTACATTCACGACATCCAGGGAAAGGGCGACGTCAGCCCTTACAACTGCCGATCAGACGTGACCGTCGAGGGCGTCGTGGTCGGCAGCTTTCAGGGAAGTAACGGCCTCGGCGGATTTTTTCTTCAAGAAGAGACGCATCAAGCAGACGACGATCCGTCGACTTCGGAAGGGCTCTTCGTCTATTGCGACACACCGACCGTTACGGCAGGCGAATTTGTTCGAGTTACAGGCACCGTTTCCGAGTTCTATGGCCGGACGCAGCTGTATTCGGTCGTCAGTCTGCTAAAGTTGGGAACCGCCGCGCTGCCGAATCCGGCAATCGTTACTTTACCCGTCGCTTCACATGAAGATTGGGAGCGCTACGAGGGGATGCGCGTGACCATTTCCACGAGTCTTTCCATCACCGGACTCGGCAATTGGGTAAAATACGGTGAAGTGGAGCTGGCAGCCAATGACCGTCTGTATGTGCCGACACAAGTCGCTTCTCCGGGAACGGCAGCTCAATCTTACAAGTCTTTTAACGACCGCAGCCGAATTCAGCTGGACGACGGCAACCGAGCCGCCTATCCTTCGCCGATTCCCCACATGATCGCCGGACAACCGCTGCGGGTCGGCACCATGGTTTCTTCCCTTACCGGCGTTCTAGATTATAGCTATTCCTGCTACGAAATCCTCCCGACGGAAGCGCTGAATTTTATCGATGCTAATCCGCGCAGCAACACGCCGTTACCGGTCGACGGCGCGCTCAAAGTCGCTGCGCTCAACGTCGACAATTTTTTCAACGGCGACGGCCTCGGCGGCGGCTTTCCCACGAGTCGCGGCGCCGCCTCATTCGAAGAATATCAGCGGCAAAAGCAAAAGCTGGTTCGCGCGCTTTGCGCTATGGATGCCGAAATCGTAGGCTTGATTGAGATCGAAAATGACGGCTTTGGGCCGAACAGCGCTCTCCATGATTTGGTCGGCAGCCTTAACAGCGTGCTCGGACCCGACACGTATCGCTTTATCGATCTGGGTCTCCCCAGAGTAGGCACGGATGAAATTGCCAACGCCGTCATCTACAAACCGGCGGCAGTCGAACCCTGCGGAGCGCCGAAACTCCTCGATCACTCCGTCGACCCAGACTTTGATGAAGGTACGCGCCCATCCATTGCGCAGACCTTTCAGGACGGCGAGGGCGACCGCTTCACATTTGTCGTCAACCATTTTCGCTCCAAGAAGGGAGAATGCGCAGGCGATCCGGATCTCGGCGACGGTCAGGGAGCCTGCAACCAGACGCGCTGTCGCTGTACAGCCGCTCTCATCGATTGGCTCTCCACCGATCCAACCGGCAGCGGCGATCCGGATTTTCTCATCATGGGCGACTTGAATGCATATGCGCAGGAAGATCCCCTGAAGCTGCTGACGACGGCAGGGTATCGCAACGAGATCGATCGATTTCAGGGATCATCCGCTTATACTTATATCTACGACTCGCAAGCCGGATGCCTGGACCACGCGCTGGCTTCGCCGAACCTGGACCTGCAGATCACCGGTCTGACGATTTGGCACATCAATGCCGATGAAGCACCGGAACTCGACTACCGCTCAGCCAATCCCGAGGGTCTGTTTTCCGAATCACCTTTCCGTTCCTCGGATCACGATCCGGTGATCGTCGGCTTGGATCTGCACGACCCTATTTCCGTCAAGCTCGTTTCTTTCGGTGCCCGACAGATCGACGAAAAAATTCAGATTGTTTGGGAAACGGAAACCGAGCCCAATTTAGCGGGCTTTCACCTCTATCGCAGTCCCAAGCGAGAAGCGGCGTTTGCAAGGATTACGGAGAGTTTGATCAAGAACAAAGGCGATTCGACCACGGGCGCACGTTATGAGTGGTATGATTTGCAAGGGAATCAGCGCTGCGCCTACAAGCTGGAGCTGATCGGTGTTGACGGGCGCAGCCGCTTCGAAGGGCCGATCACCGTCTTAAACAGCTTTGTCGCTGTAAGCCTAACGCCGACAGATTATGCTCTGCTGCCTCCCTATCCGAACCCGTTCAACAATACCGTTGCCCTCAAGTTTACCCTGCCGATTGATGATCAGGCTGCTCTTGTCATCTACTCGCTGCGCGGAGAGCCGATCCGAACGCTCTGCAGCGGCCGTCTCCAGGCGGGTCACCACATTCTGCATTGGGACGGCAGTGATGAGTCGGGAAAAACTGTCGCATCCGGCCTGTATTTTTGTCGCCTGGAAACGCCCTCTTTTCGCCTGACCCGCAAAATCGCGCTGGTAAGATAGGCCGGCTTTAATAGATCAAAGCCGGTTTCCCGCCGCCGCTTTTCGGCTGCGCTAGCATAGATGCATATTGGATCAACCTTATTTTTTCATTTCTTGACTGAATGGTCCGCCGAATGCTCCGGTGAGCAGCTCGCATGCATTTTTTGCGAGCACTAGAGTTGAAATAAAAAAGCCCTCTCGAAAATTTTCGAGAGGGCTCGGATCAGCAGGCAAAAAGCGTTATTTCATGTCCTTGATTGCCGCCTGCGCCGCCGCCAACCGCGCTATCGGCACGCGGTAGGGCGAGCAGGAGACGTAATCCATGCCGACCTTGTGGCAGAACATGACCGACGAAGGTTCGCCGCCGTGCTCGCCGCAGATGCCGACTTTAAGTTTGGGACGCGTAGCGCGACCGCGCTCAATGCCGATCTGGATCAGTTCGCCGATGCCTTCCTGATCGAGGATCTGGAACGGATCGTTCGGCAGGATCTTCTTTTCGATATAGTCGGGCACAAAGCCGCCGATGTCGTCGCGCGAAAAACCGAAACCCATCTGCGTCAAATCGTTGGTACCGAAAGAGAAGAATTCGGCGGTTTGGGCGATCTTGCCGGCAGTCAACGCCGCGCGCGGAATTTCGATCATCGTGCCGTAGAGGAACTCGATCTTGTCGAGCTTGTACTTTTCGCACACCTCTTTGTAGACGCGATCGACGATGACCTTCTGATCGTCCAGCTCTTTGACTGTCGCGACCACCGGGATCATGATTTCCGGCAGAACCTTTTTGCCTTCCAGCAGCAGCTCCGCCGTTGCCTCGAGAAGCGCACGGACCTGCATTTCGGTGATTTCCGGATAGGTGATGCCGAGGCGGACGCCGCGATGGCCCATCATCGGGTTGGTTTCGTGCAGAGACTCGCCGCGCTTTTTCACATCCTCAACCGAAATGCCGAGCGCCTTGGCCAGTTCGGCCTGCTTTTCCGGGCTCTGCGGAACGAACTCATGCAGCGGCGGATCGAGCAGGCGCACGGTAACGGGGAGGCCGTCCATGACCGCCATCGTCGCCTTAAAGTCCTTCTTGACATAGGGGAACAGCTCGTTCAACGCCGCCTTGCGCTCCTCCTCCGTTTTGCTGAGGATCATCTTGCGAAGCAGGAAGAGCGGCTCGTCCGAACCCTTGCCGTAGAACATATGCTCGGTGCGGAACAGGCCGATACCCTCGGCGCCGAATTCGAGCGCCTTCTTGGCGTCTTCCGGCGTGTCGGCATTGGTGCGCACTTTGAGGCGACGGAACTTGTCCACCAGCTTCATAAACTGCACAAAGCGGGGATTTTCGGAGGCGTTGATCATCGCCAGCTTGCCCTCGTACACGTAGCCTTTGGTGCCGTTGAGGGTAAAGACATCCCCCTCTTTATAGACTTTGCCGTCGACTTTGAGGGTTTTGTCCTTCAGGTTCAATTCCAAGGCGCCGCAGCCGACAACGCAGCATTTGCCCCAGCCGCGAGCAACCAGAGCCGCATGCGAGGTCATTCCGCCGCGAGCCGTCAGAATACCGACCGCCGCCCGCATACCTTCGACATCTTCCGGATTGGTTTCTTCGCGCACAAGGATGACGTTTTTGCCCTGCTTAGTCCATTCCACGGCATCGGCGGCAGTAAAGACGATCTGACCGCAGGCGCCGCCGGGGCCGGCCGGCAATCCTTTGGCGATCGGCTTGGCGTTCTTTTCCGCGGCCGGATCGACAATGGGATGCAGCAGCTCGTCGAGCTGATTCGGCGACAGACGCGTGACGGCCGTCTTTTCATCGATCAACCCCTCGGCCAGCATGTCCATAGCCATGTTGAGGGCCGCGGTGCCGGTGCGTTTGCCTACGCGGCACTGCAGCATCCACAAACGGCCTTCCTGAATGGTGAACTCAATGTCCAGCATGTCGCGGAAATGCTTCTCCAATTTGACGCGGATTTCGTCGAGCTCTTTATAAGTTTCCGGCATCGCGGTTTCGAGGGAAGCCATGTGTTTGTTCTGCTCGTTCTTGGTCGCCTCGTTCAGCGGCGCAGGCGTGCGAATACCCGCCACAACGTCTTCGCCCTGAGCATTCACCAACCATTCGCCGTAGAACTTGTTCTCGCCGGTGGCCGGGTTACGGGTAAAGGCGACGCCGGTGGCGCTGGTCTCGCCCATGTTGCCGAAAACCATCGCCTGTACATTGACGGCGGTGCCCCAATCGTCCGGAATGCCTTCGATGCGGCGATAGGCAACCGCTCGTTTTCCGTTCCAGCTCTGAAAAACGGCGCTGATGCCGCCCCAAAGCTGCTCCATGGCGTCATCAGGAAACGGCTTGCCGAGCACTTCCTTCACTTTAACCTTGAACTGCTCGACCAGCTCTTTCAAATCCTCGGCGGTCAGCTCGGTATCCTCTTTAACGCCGCGTTTTTTCTTCATCTCGGACATGAGATGCTCGAGCTGCACGCGAATCCCTTTGCCTTCTTCCGGCTCGATGCCCGCCGCCTTTTCCATTACCACGTCCGAATACATCATGATCAGGCGACGATAAGCATCGTAAACAAAGCGCGGGTTATTGGTCTTTTTGATCATGCCGGGAATGGTTTTGCTCGTCAAGCCGACGTTGAGCACGGTTTCCATCATGCCGGGCATGGAGCTGCGTGCACCCGACCGTACCGAAACCAAAAGCGGATTTTCCGGATCGCCGAACTTGGCGCCCATGATCTTTTCGACAAAGGCAAGGGCGTCGTTCACCTCGGCTTCCAATTCCTTCGGATAAGTTTTGCCGTGCTTGTAGTAATAAGTGCACATTTCGGTCGTAATCGTAAAGCCGGCCGGAACCGGAATACCCAAATTGGCCATTTCGGCCAAGTTGGCGCCCTTTCCGCCCAGCAGTTCCTTCATATCGGCACGGCCTTCCGCAGACCCGCCGCCGAAACGATAGACGAATTTTTGCGACATGTTTTCTCCCATTGCTTAGTTCATCGTTTATAATTCAATGATATATCGTTTATTTTTCGGATTTCTCTCCCGCTAAAAACTTGCGATAGCTTTCGGCGTCTTTGACAATCTCAATCGCCCGTTTAAGAGGCTCATCGCGCTCGCTGCCGACAACATAGGCCATATCAGCGCCTTTTACTTTGGCGGTCAACTCACGCTTGAGCAGGAATCGGATATCGTTCATCGATCTCTCACGTTCGACCTTTTTCACGGCTGCAAATGCGTCCTGCAGGCTGCGCAAAGCCGGCTCAAGTTGCTCTTTATAACCCTCTCTTTCGGCAATTTTTTCCAACTCTTTTATCCGATTTGCACCGGTCGGTTCATAGTCGAACTTTTTTGCCTCGAGAAACTTGAAAAATTCCTGCACCGTCTGATCGGTCACCTGCAGATCTTTGGACAATTCTGGGTGCTTGGCGGCATATTCAAGACTAAAATCGAAAAACATCGAACGGCGAATCAATTCAGTCACAAATCGGGTCGTATTGGGATTTTTGCAGATGATATCCGGGGTGACACCGCCGCCGCCGACAACCTGTCGCCCGTTGCGCGTCTTAAACAGCTCCTTGGCCGTTTCTTGAGGCTTTTCATCGATCTTTTCATCACTCCCTTCGCCATCCCACTCTTCCTCTTCTTCTTCGGAGGATACCTGCGTGCTGTCCTGCTGCAGAAAAACCGAATTACGCCCGCGCTTGAAAACATCCCTTTTTTGAATCAACCGGCCGCTCGGCAGGTAGTATTTGGCGGTCGTCAGTTTTAACGCCGTTTCGCCCTCTACGGAGCGGTCGATCGGCAGGACCGTCTGGACCAGCCCCTTGCCGAAAGTCGTCTCGCCGACGATAACCGCACGGTCGAGGTCCTGCAGACTGCCTGCAACAATTTCGGACGCCGAAGCTGAATAACCGTCGACCAAGACAACCATCGGCAGATCGGCATACGGAGCGCTGCCGGAGGTTCGATATTCCTTATTGCTTCCCGGTGTCCGGCCGCGAGTATAGACAACCAGCTCGCCGCGCGGCACAAAAAGTTCCAGCACCGATACCGCCGTCTCTAATAGTCCGCCGGGATTACCGCGAAGATCGAGGAT
Organism: candidate division KSB1 bacterium; assembly: GCA_034505495.1. Taxonomy (NCBI): domain Bacteria; kingdom Pseudomonadati; species Candidatus Zhuqueibacterota bacterium. Next base: position 11,275 of record JAPDQV010000022.1, read on the forward strand.
AAGCGTCTTCATGCCCTGATCCGTCAACTTGTCCAGCGCCTGATGGAGCTGCTCGTCGGCGCCGCGGTTAAAGACGGTCAGCCGTACCAACCCGATGCCCGGCTCGATAATGCCGCTGTATTGAATGTCGGAAACAATGATTTCGTCGCGAATAAGCGTAAAGATCATCGGCTCCTCGACGCCCACGCGGCGGATCTTGATCGTAACGGAGCTGCCTTTTTCCTTGCCGCGCAGTTTGGCGGCAGTTTTGGAGAGCGTCAGCTGACGCGTCGACTCGCCGTCGATCTCGATAATCTGATCCCCTTCGCGGATGCCCGCTTTTTCGGCAGGACTGTTCGGAAAAGGCGGCTCGGCTACGGTCGGCCATCCATTGCGCTTGCTGATGCGCATGCCGACGCCGTAATATTTGCCGCGGGTCATGATCTCCAAATCTTCCTGGGCCTCTTCCTCGAGAAAGATCGTATAGGGATCGAGCTCATCCAGCATGCCGTTGATGCCGGCGCGCATAAACTTTTTCGGGTCGATCTCTTCGACATAGTTGTTGGCCGTCTGCTTATAGACCTCGCCGAAAATGCGCAGATTGCGCATAACCGAAGCGTAAAAGTCGCGCTGACTTTTACTAAACAAACTGCCCGCCGCCGCTGAAATGACAAGCAACCCGCAAAGGGCGGTTTTTTTCATCCATTGAGAACGTTGTTTCATTCTATTCTCCGGGAGTTTTCTCCCATAGCTCCATAAATAGAGTCTGAATTTCCTGCTGAATGACTGGAATCGGCCTCTGGCCCTTTACAAGTCGAACGCGTTCCGGCTCTGCCGCGCAAATTTCGAGAAAGCCGCGGCGCACGCGGCGCTGAAATTCCAGCCCTTCGGCCTCGATGCGATCCTCAAAATGCAACGGTTGCCGACGGTCCGCCGCTGTTTCCGGATCAAGATCGAGCAGAATGGTCAACTGCGGTGTCAATCCGCACGAGCCCAATCGATTGGCGGCGGCAATAATTTCCGGATCGATGCCGCGGCCGTAGCCCTGATAGGCGGTCGTGGAATCGTAAAACCGGTCGCAAAGCACCACACGCCCCTGCGCCAGAGCCGGCCGTATGATCTCCTGAACCAGTTGAGCGCGCGCCGCTTCATAAAGCAGCAGCTCGGTCTGCGGGTCGATCGCAAACCGCTTGCCGAGCAGAACGGCGCGGACCGCCTCCGAGACAGAGGTCGAGCCCGGATCGCGCAGCGCCAGGGCATCAATACCGTGCTTTTTCAGAAAGCGCTGCAAAAGAACAATCTGCGTCGATTTGCCGCAGCCGTCGATGCCCTCAAAGGTGACGAACAAGGGTTTGCGCATTAATACACCAATCGGCGCCAATCGCCGTTATACAGCCGTTTGACGTTCAAAATCAACCGCAGCGTTTCGTCCAGCGCCTGCACCGTCCAGATACCGTAAATGCCGCCCGCCAGCAGAAACACGGCGACATAGTTTAAACCGACTTCAAAGAACAACACGAAAGCGATCGTGTTCAGCATGAGCCATTTTAACTCGCCGACGCCGCGAAGGTTTCCGCAGACAACGTTGTTGACCGCTTTCGGCAGCTGCGCCAAGGCAAAAATGACGATCGCGCGTCTTCCCAGCTGGACGATCTGGGAATCGACGGTAAAGACATGAATAAACTGCTTGGCGAAAAGGATCAACATGAGTATAATGACGCCGACAAAAAGCAAAGCGGCGCGATGAGAAGTTTTGGCTCCTTTAAGCGCCTGCTCGTGATTGGCTGCGCCCAAATTTTGGCCCATGTTGCTCATCGCCGCCAAGCTGAATCCCATGTAGATCATCGACAGCACATTCTGCAGCCGCATAAAGATGGCGTGGGTGCCGAGCACGGCGACGCTGTACATGCCGGCGTAGCTGATGACGACCAATTGGCCGAGCGACCAGGCGAGTTGCTCGACGGTTGTCGGCAATCCCTTGCGGAACAGTTCGCGAAAGCTGTCCCACTTTGGGGAGGTCAGCTCATGGTAATCCAGCCGCAGGCCGGCGCGGCCGCTGCGCAGTAACCGAAAAGTGAGAAAAAAACCGAGCGTATGCGCACAACCCACTGCTAATGCGGCACCGCGCACCTCCAGGCGCGGTGCGCCGAACAAGCCGAATATAAAGATCGGCGCCAAAAGCAGATTGACGACGTTGGTCGTCAAATTGATGCGCATGGAAAAGCGTGTTTCGCCAACGGCGCGGATGATCCCGACCGCGACAAAATTGGTCATAATCAGCGGGCCGAAAAAGGAAACCATGCGCAAATAGCTCATTCCGGCCGCTTGCGCCGAGTCGCTTCCGTTCTCGCGGATCAAGCGCAGCAGCTGCACACCGCCGAAATGCCAGACGATGCTGAACAGGGCTGCCATGATGACGGCGAGCATCAGCGACTGTCCCAGGATGTGGTTGGCGCTTTTAAAGTCGCGGGCGCCGATGTGTCGATTGATGATCAGCCCGGCGCCCACCACAAAGGTGATCAGAACGGCAAAGAAAACGAGAACAATTTGGATCGCCATCGAATGCCCCGCCAGGGCAGCGCCGCCGAGCTTGCCGATCAAAATCGCCTCGATCGTCCACATGATCGTCTGCGAGGCCAGATCGATTGCGGCGGGCAAAGAAGTCTTGAGAAAGCTCCGCAACGGCTTTAAGCTGCCCGAGCGGCGAGACATGCGTCAAGATCCCGCTTATTCGTAATAATCCAGCCCGAGATGGGTGATCAGATCCTCACCCATAAAATAGCGCAGGGTATTCTTGAGCTTCATCTGCTGGATGAACAGATCGTGCTCAGGGTAGAGACCTTCGGCAACCATCGGGCTCTTGCAATAGAACGAAAGCCATTCCTGAATGCCCACCCGACCCGCGCGCTGCGCCAAATCAATGAACAGTGCCAAGTCGAGGACAATTGGTGCCGCTAAAATGCTGTCGCGGCATAAAAAGTTGATCTTGATCTGCATCGGATAGCCGAGCCAGCCGAAAATATCGATGTTGTCCCATCCCTCTTTATTGTCGCCGCTCGGCGGATAGTAATTTATGCGTACTTTGTGATAGAGGTCGCCGTACAAGTCGGGATATTTATCCGGCTGAAAAATGTACTCGAGCGCCGAAAGCTTGGTCACCTCTTTGGATTTGAAGGAAAGCGGCTCATCGAGAACCTCGCCGTCGCGGTTGCCGAGAATATTGGTGGAAAACCATCCCCGAACGCCCAACATTCGCGCCTTGAGGCCAGGAGCGATGAGGGTTTTCATGAACGTCTGGCCGGTCTTGAAATCCTTGCCGGCAATAGGGACACCCTCCCGCTTGGCCAGCTGCAGTAGCGCCGGAATGTCGGTCGTCATGTGCGGGGCGCCGTTTACATAGGGGATTTTCATTTTCAAGGCGGCATAAGCATAGATCATGGACGATGAAATTGCATCGTGATTCTGTAAAAGCCCTTTTTCGAACGCTTCGATGCTGTCCCAAACCGGATCGTGCTCCAGGTAGGTCTCGGTGCTGCCGCACCAGACGATGACCATCCGATCCAGGTTGTGGCGGCTCTTGAAATCGGCCATATCCTGCATGAGTTGTTCGGCCAAGTCCATTTTGTTTTTGCCGACCTTTTTATTCGGTCCGTCGAGGCGCTTGACATATTTGGTATCGAAAACCGCCTTCATCGGCTGTATGCTTTCCAGAAACGGCCTGACTTTTTCCAGGTCCTCGTTGGTCAACACTTTCGCGTTTTTGGCGGCCTCGTAGGCATTATCCGGAAAAATATCCCATCCGCCGAAGACTAGATCATTCAGATCAGCCAACGGGACAAATTCTTTGATTTTCGGAACACGATTTTCGGTTCGTTTACCAAGACGGATGGTTCCCATCTGCGTCAACGAACCGACCGGCTTGGCCAATCCTTTGCGGACCAGTTCTACACCGGCTATAAAAGTAGTCGCGACTGCCCCCATGCCCGGCAAAAGAACACCCAGCTTGCCGGTTGCAGGCTTTATTTCGATTCCTTTTCCACTCATATGAAATCCTTTCTCTATATTAACAGTGTATTAGCCGATGCGACCTTGGGGCTTGATCGAGCGGTTCGCAATTATAATCAACGTTCACCCGATCAGTTGTCGTTTAACTTGTCGATTTTCCACACGTGAACGATCCGTTGTACAGCCGTAAAATTGGCCAATAAGGCGATCAGTGCAAGAACGACCAAGAGGGATTTCACGGAAATCAAAGCTCCAAAGCCGAGTAAAAGAATACGCTCCGGCCGCTGCATCAAACCGACGCGGCAGTCGATATCCAATCCTTCAGCACGTGCGCGTACATAGCTGACCATGGTCGAGCCGGCCGCGGCCATAAAGACGACAAAGAAAACAAACGTTTTGTAACGAAGGTCGAAAGCCCAATTGGTGAGAAAAAAATAGCCGATGCCGAAATAGAGAGCCAATTCGGCATAGCGGTCCAGGACGGAATCGAACAGGGCGCCGAATCGAGTTGTGCGATTGGCCGCACGGGCAACATCGCCGTCCAGCACATCAAAAAGACCGCCGAGCAACATGGCCACGGCAGCAAAACGCAACTCGCCTTGAGCGAAAAAGAACGCCGCAATTAGGCACAGCAGGAGGGAAATAAAGGTCAGCAGATTAGGATTCATCTGCAGAGCGGCTAAAAACCTGACGACGGGCTGAAGAATCGGCCGAGCAGCCAACAGGAATTGGGTTATTTTTTTTTCAATATAACTCATAAGTGCGTTCGGCGTCGCTTCTTTTTCTCTTTTCAGCATCATTCAAGCCGGCAACGACAATCACAAATTCTCCCTTGATCGTCCATTGAGCGAGTGCGGCAATCGCCTGACTGAGAGTGCCGCGGTAAATCTGTTCGAATTTTTTCGTTAATTCGCGCATAACGGCCGCGCGGCGGTCACCGAAAACCTCCAAAAGTTCCTGAAGCGTTTTCATAATACGATGCGGCGCCTCATAGAAAATCATTGTCCGCCGCTCCTGCGCCAATTCCTGCAGGCGTGTGCGCCGTCCTTTCTTTGCCGGAAGAAACCCTTCAAAAACAAAACGATCCAAAGGGAGACCGGAAAGAAGAAGCGCAGGAACAAAAGCAGTCGCACCCGGTACGGCGCACACAGGGATGTCGTGCTTTATAGCTTCGCGAATGACGACATAGGCGGGATCTGAAATGCCGGGCGTCCCGGCGTCGGTGATGACCGCAACGCTCTGCCTCTCTTTTAAACGACGTACAATCTGCAAAGCGCTTTTTTCTTCGTTAAACTCGTGATGAGCGATCAGAGGTCTGCGAATCTGATAATGCTCTAAAAGAACTCGACTGGTGCGCGTATCTTCCGCTGCGATGACGTCTACCTGCGCGAGAACGTCCAAAGCGCGCAGAGTGATATCCCGCAGGTTGCCGATGGGCGTGCTCACAACATAAAGTGTGCCGGGCTTAACGGATGTTTTTTCCTCATTCATAAGCGCATATCTCCCCGGCACGTTCTATGCAGGAATCGTTTCCTGTCCGGTGCGTCGGCGATGTTTCAGAATCCGCCTAATTCTCAGCTTATAATTATACTAATAAATCTTTAAAAAGTCAATGAAAAGCATGACTTTTGCCGCCTTGCTGCACGAGGGATAGGCAGCGACGGCAGTCGCCCGGGCCGCACCACTCTTGCCGCAGCTGGATCATCCCTTGCTGATGTCTGGCGCCGCGCACGCACGCCTTTTCACATTCCCAGGCGAACAGCTGCTTCTGCATTATGCGGATTAGGTCGTTGGAGGACAAACGAGGATAGCTTTGAAAAACCTGGAGCACCCCATTTTTCAATTTGCCGTCGTCGCTTTCTTCGGCATAGGCCAAAAGAGCCGGAAGGACCGTATTGACCACAATATCCCGCGCGCGCTCGCTTCCCACAAGCTGCAAATCCACTATTCCGCTTTCTTCTTCAAAGGTATATCGTTTTGACCAAAATGCATCGGCATCCATCGTCATCATTGCCTCCAGCTCGCGGATGATTTGGGCTGTTCCGGCAGACGATTCTGCAAAAGCTTTCACAAAAGCGGCAATAAATCCCTGCTCTCGAAAGCGGCAGGCAAGGGATGCGGCAGCAGCAACTCTTCGAGTAGGAAAATTAGCAGGGCGTAGGCGAAAGAATTGCCATTCTTCCGGACGCAGCGACGAAAATTTGCCGCGATGGGATAAAGTTCGCCACCACGCTTCCATCTCGGACACGTAATCATCAGATGCCGCGATTCCGCTTTGTGAAGGCAAAAGACCTGCGGTCCCAAACAAAAGGGCTTGGCTTTTCAGCAGCGCGGTATCCTCAGGATCGCTCCACGTGTATGCCCACAGCGTTTCGATCGGCATGAACACCGCCAGTTTGCGAAAAGGCACACGATTCTTTGAATAACCAAGCGCCTCCATGAGAAATTCGTAAAAAACCTGATCCCACGACTGCGCCGCCGGCCGTTCGCGAAATCTGGCGGCTTTGCGCTGCAGCCGCAGGTCCCCTGCCCGCTCCAACACGGCTCGGATAACCGTCAACGGTTCTCGACTCAAAGCGCATTCTTGGGTCTGCGGCGGCGCTTCATCTTCTTCCTGTTCCAACTGCTCGGCGCTCTTTTCGAGATAGTCATCCAAATTAAGCGTCACTGCAGCGGCGCCGTTCTCTTTCACCGCCCTGAAGGCAGGCGGACAATCCATGGTGACGACATGCAGCACCACTTTGTTATAGCGCGGATCGCGGTGATGACCATGAGCATACCAGTCACCCGCAACGGCATGGACCTCGACATCCCCCCGCACCACCTTGCCGTTAATCCTGACGAGGGCGTCGAGAAAATCGGGACCGGCGTCGCGATTGCGGGTCCCTTTTTCCATGATCTCGATTTGATGGCCTTCCGTACTCTGCAGGAGCCGCCCCTGAAAGGAGCGTTCCAGCCATAAATGGTAAAGAAACCCCTCCCTTGCCGGTTCTTCGACGCAATTCATTATTTCCCCCTTGAAATTTGAAGCGATTATTGCAATATCGGGTTGCGCATCGGCAAAATTGTCCCCTCGTCGTCGATGATCTTTTTACCGTTGTTCAACGGCAAAGACAGTGTTTGCAGTTCGGCGATGAGTTTTTGTCGATCGCTGCCGGTCAGCGGTCGCGGCTGAAACTGTACGACCGCGTTGTACACATGCAGCGGCACGATCTGCGCCTCGACCCAACCCTCTTTTGTAAAGAAGAGACGCAAAATGGCGGCCGTATGCGCATTTTCACTTAGCGATCCAAAAATGTAATTGCCGAGACTGTAGGCGATCAGCTTGTCTTTATAAATTTCGAACCCCTGCAGCACATGGGGATGATGTCCGATGATCACATCGACGCCGGCATCGATCAAACGATGTGCGCGTTCAATCTGCAGGGAATTGGCTTCTTTGCTTTTTTCGACACCCCAATGGATGTTGACGATGACAACATCCGCCTGCTGACGAGCGAGGCGAATCATCTCTTCGATCCGCGGCTCGGCATAGTTGCAGGTGCCGCAGCGCGTCGGCGTCGCCCAAAACTCATGCGGATAGCAAGTGGTAAGTCCGATGAAAGCGAGGCGGAGTCCACGGATTTCAATTATCACCGGAGCACAGGCTTGGTCGAGATTTTGCCCGCCGCCGCAGTAACGAATGCCCGCCCGATCGAGCGTGGCGATTGTCGACATCAACCCGTCACAGCCGTAATCCATAATGTGATTGTTGGCCAACGTTACCACGTCGATTCCCGCGTTGACCATGCCTTCCACCATAAAAGTCGGCACTTTAAAAGTGTACTGCTTTTCAACAAAAAGACGGCCGCTATCGGCAAAAGGAGCTTCGAGGTTTACGACGGCGACATCCGCTGCGCTCAGCCACTGCCGCGTGTATTCGAACGGCGCATCCACCCCTTCTTTTTTGACCTTATCGACGATCCACGAGCCGAGCATCAAATCGCCGGCCGCGGCTACTTCGACGCGACCGGTATCCGCGATGTAGAAAGGAGCCGAATCGCGATAATAGACGCCGAGAGAATCGTTTGTCGAGACATTCGTTTTGTTTTCATCGGAGGCTTTAGAGCAAGCGATAAGGGCGATTGCCGCCGAAAGGACAAATCCAAAGGCAATCGCCCGAAGATTGTGCGGAATCATACAGCTCCTATTCCTTCGGCAACTCCGGATTCTCGTCTGCAGCTGTTTGAGCTTCGGCGGCAGCCTGCCGTTTGGCTTCCTGGCGCTCGCGCCGTTCTTTTTCCTTCTCCGCTTTAACCTTTTCGATTTCCGCCTCTTTATCCTGCAGCTGCTTTTCCAGAGATTTCACCGTCTCGACGATCTTTTTGCATTCTTCATCCTTGCGGATGTCGGGAGTCTGTTCGGCGGTCATCAATTCATAGACGCGGCCGCCCAATTCGACAAACTGCCGCTCGATATTGCGCTTGATGCCGAAAATATCGACCTTGAGCTTGCCGATTCGACTGTACTCTTCAGTTTTGTCGATAACCAACTCGAGACCCTCACGAATGCTGTCCAATAATGCCGACATACCTGCCTCCTTTTCACCTCAATGTTCATTGCCCGAAAAGCGGGCTTTAATTCGATGGTGGATTATTATTAATTGACGCCGCAAAATACGAGTTTTTGTACAACACTCCAACGATTGATTTTCAGGCGCACAAAATAAATACCGCCGGCCACAGCGCGGCCGCCGTCGTCCAGACCGTCCCAATAGACTGTCTGCCGTCCGGCGGGAGAAGCGCCGCGCACCAGTTTTCTCACTCGACGGCCCAAGGCATCGTAAACGTCCAATTCGACTGCTGCTTGGCCGGAACTCACCGGCACTTGGAACGAAACCGCGGTTCGATTGAGAAACGGGTTCGGCTGCGGCGGCAGCAGAGCAAGCAAAGAGCCTTCTTCATCAGGAGGTTCGGCGGCCAGAGCTTCCAATACATCCAGCTTGCCCCAACCCCAACGGATGTTGGGCGTCGCCCCGACAAAAGCGTCTACTCGAGCCGTTCCGGTCATCATCTCTTTGATTTGCTGGGCCGTTAAAGTTGCATCCTGCTGCAGCAACAAAGCCGCAGCGCCGGCCACATGCGGCGCAGCCATGCTCGTACCGCTGCTGAGCGCATGCTTGCCGTCTTTGTTGACATAGGCATTCGGATAGCGTGTACTGCCGGAATTAAAGATGCTGTACCGTCCATTCGGCGGTGCATCCACAGAATAGGCGCCGACGATGATTTGCCCCGGCGCAGCAATGTCCGGTTTGACATAACCGCCTTTGCGTACCGGCCCGGGACTGGAAAAAGACGAAAGCTGTCCTTCGCGTACGGTATTGTCGACATCATAGGTGAGACTGTTTCCGTCCAGATCGATCCATGAACGCTTGGTGACGAACGAAGCGACGGTGATGGCGCTGCGCGAAGTCCCCGGGATGGTCAACTTCCCTTCGGCAAAATCGCCGGTTTCAAAGGACACTTCCATGGTGGCGTTTACCAGCCACAAGTCGATCGTGCCGCCGGAACCGGTAAAGACAAATTTCCAGAGCCCGTCGGCAGGCGGCGATACGGCTGTTCCGTCGTAGATTTGGATATAGAACTCGCGATCGCCGTTCAGCGGGTTGGCGCCGGCACGATAGTTCTCTCCATCCTCGTAAAAACCGTTCCAAATGTAAACTGTGCCTTCTGTGGTTTTCTTTTCCAGGACGTTTCCAGGCAGAACCGGGCCGTACTCTCTTCCGCTCGGCGAGACGACCGTGACGCCGATTTTCTGGGAACCATCGTACCAGCCGTCGAGAGCAATGATATCATTTTCGGCGCCGTTTTCTGCTCGATAATTCTCGACGCGCAGGCTGATAGTCTGCGGTTCAGAGCTGCTGCGCAGAACGGCTCTTGCATGAACCGAATTGTTGCCGTCATTGCCGGCGACGGTCACAACCACCTTGCCGCGCCCGACCAGGTTGTCGATAAACCGCTCTACGGGCGAGGTGCCGTCGTGGGCACCGCTGTGACCGCCCAAACTGAGATTGGCGACGTAGGGTTTACCCAAAACCTGAGCCACGCTGTCGATAAAAGTTAGACCAATGATTTGATCAGTGGGGCGGAATTCTCGGCCGGCCTCGTCGCGCGTAGCCTTGACGATCACCAGATCGGCCTCGGGAGCCACGCCCGCGTACTCGCCCAAACCTTCACCGACTGCCCCGTCGGCTGCGGCGATCGCCGCGACGTGCGTGCCGTGGCCGCTGACATCGCGCATGGCAATGGTTCGTCGCCCCTCCAGCGCTTCATTGATCTGCCGTTCATCATAGGCTTCACCGCCGTAAACGGCACCGCTGCGGCTTAGATCGAGCATCGCCTTGATGCGCGTCGTGCCGTCCGGTTTGCGAAAATCATAGTGCGTCCAGTCGATGCCGGAATCTATGATGCCGACTATGACTCCGCGCCCGGTTACACCGCGTTGGTTGCGCGCCTTTACCGCATTGACGGCCACCGTGCTCTTGTCCAGCGCAGCCCGGTCAGGGTGAGGTGCCTCCACATAGACGACATTCGGCAACTCGGCGACGCGCTGCAAGGCGCTCAGCGGCAGATCCGCAACAGCCATGTCGCCACGGCGGCAAATAAACTTTACTCCCTCTTTCCGCAATAGTTCTTCGCCTCCGCGAAAAGTCAACACGACGCGAACCTGTTCTTCTCCGGCACTTTTGGCAAGAATATCGCTGTAAGCACTGCCGACTTCCGGAGTTGCCGCCAAACGCGTCAAGCGGGGATCCATTTTACCGACAGCGCCGACAACAAGCACGGGCAGAAACACCGCCAGAAAAATCCGAAAGGAATAGGGCACAAAGAACCTCATTATTTGATTATTGCCAGCTTTTTATACGCCGAATTTCTATCGCCGTTCACTGTAGAAACGTCCATCCTGAGGAAGTAAATTCCCGAAGGCAAATCTGGGCGCCAGGAGAGGCTGTGCTCACCGGCACCATGGTATTGCCGCAGCAACGCTGCAACACGCTTCCCGTCGATAGAATAGACCGAAAGCTCCACCAAGGCGTCATCCGGCAGGAAAAAGTGGATGCGCGTGAACGCATTAAAAGGATTGGGATAATTGCCAAGCAACAGATGCCGAACAGGTTGGGCCGGACGGTCATCTGCTGCGGTCACGAATTGCTTTACCTTTCCATAAAAACAGACGTCATCGATGAAAACGCCCGCAGATTCTTCCTGTTCGTTGGAGACAAAGCGGAAACGAATCCACAAGCGGCTGCGGAACAGCGGTAGAAAAGGGGTAAGCTCCACTCGATGCTGTTCATAGTTCAAGTTTTGATTCGAGAACTGGTAGACGGGTTGCCAGGTCAGTGAATCGGCGCTGATCTCCAGAACACAATAGTCCTTATCGAGTTGCATATGGCAATTGGCCCAAAACGAGATCCAGGCCGATTCGAGCCGCTCGGCTGCAAAGCTGCGCCGCAGGGTCATGACGGCGTTCATGTTCGCTCGATAAGGAAGGAGGCCGCCGTTGCAGTGAGCAGCGTATTTACCCGAATGCCCGCCGTAACGGTTGGTCACACCCCAGCCGCCGGTAAACAGCCATTCGCCTTCGCCGGACTCGAAATCATCGACCAGGGCAGTGGGGAAAATCATGGTCGATGCGGAATCATTACTTGGTCGATTATCGCCGACTGCCGATTGAAGCTGAAATTTTGCCTTCAGCTCAGTTGTGTCGGGCACGACAAAACGGGAAAAGTCGATCCGCACATGCCGGCCGGATTCAAGATCGGTTATCGTTCTCGAGACGGCGGCGTGAGTCAATAGGCCGTCACTGATCGTGCAGGTTACGCTAATGTTGGGAAATAACTGGGTGCCGAGATTTTTCACCAGTGCCGAGAGAGGGAGCAGATCGCCGACAAAAAGTTTTTCGACGCGCTGCACACGCGCATACACAGCCAGATCGAACGGCGGTTTGTTCACGTGCAGAGCGACCGGAAGAGCTAAACTATCCGCGGTTCTGTCGTTGGATTCAATCAGCACTTTCGCAAGATAATCGCCCGGATCGATATCTTGAGCGGAAACGACAAGTCTCACGGGCTCTTTCGACTGCGGCGGAATGGTGCTGAGCGAAGGAGATGTCTTGAGCCACGCGGCCGGCATAGAGCCGTAACCGCTGCGGTGCAGGTTTTCAGCATTTTCCCCCTCATCGGAAAAAAGGATTTTACCTCCGTCGGAAACGGAAATGCAATCGATAAAAAAGCCGGTGACCGTCGGATCATCGAGGGTAGAAAATCCCATATCGCTGGCAAAGGCGAAACGGATGACGGTCTGCGATGAACGATAAGGACTTAGATCGAATGCGGCGGGTTGCCAGCCGTTGCTTTTACCGGCCCAGCCGGGAATATTGGGGCCCATGTTCCAGCCTTGCTCTTTTTCTCCGAAAGCCCAAAGGCTGCTGCAGGAATAAGGCGGGAAAAGCGGTCGTATGATCTGAAACGATTGACCGCCGTCGGTCGAGATCCAGACGTTGGCGCCGTCCCAGCCGTCCCAAGGCGGGTCTGTTCCCTCAGGCGGCTCGATCGACCAGAAAGCGACGAATTTCAGCATTGGATTTGTGGTTGTGGTCAAATCGAGAGGCGGCGTATCCAAATACTGCAGCCAATGATTGGCATACCCGCCGAGCGCCGGGCTGCCGCACCACCAGGAAAAATCGTCGTATGCATTAAAGGCGGAAACATGAAAAACCTGCGGCGTCTCCTCGCAAAAAAGTGCATAGTCGAGCGGTACGGAACCGCGATTCTCCAAGTGAAACTCCGCCTGGATTTCCTCGCCGGCGGTCAGCTCAAATGACAAGGAATCGGGTACAAACGCAACGGCGCTTTCGGTTACGGCATCATATACGAACGGAGCAAAAGATCCAAGACCGGAATCGCCCCAAAGGATGCGAAAATAGCCGTTCTCTCCCCAGTCGGCGCCCCAGCTGTTTTTGCAAATCCAGCATTTCCCTTCATCATCCCAGCCGACGATCAACACGCCGTGACCGCCCACTGCTTTGCCCCACACGTGCCGGTAAACGCCCCCGCCGTAGAACTGGAAATCCTCAAAGACGGTATAGGAAACCGACACCGGATGTCGAAAGACGGCTTGTTTGAGGTTGTCGATCAAAATTTCGTTGAGGGTGACATAGCCCCAATCGGGTATGGTAATCATGCGGCGATCGGATTCAGGGCAGGCGTTGCTGCACGGAATGTCGTCGCGAGCGCGGTAGGGCATGCAGGACTCGAAAGGCACGCCGAAATCGCGGACAAAGGAAAGCGCTCCTTCGATGCTGCCGCCTCTGCAGGTTCCGACGCCGGCGCAGGAAAGTACAAACTGTTCGGACAAATCGATTCCCGAGTCCGGTGTGCCGTTAAAGATTTGGTACCAAGCCTCGACCTGGGCAAGAGCGGAAAAATTCCAACAGCTGCCGCAGCCGCCTTGATTTCGCACGGGCGTCACCCAATTGCCGTTGTTGTTCCTCCAGTCGAATCGGCTGGGCAGAGAGGAAATCGGCTTGAGGCGGATCAAGCGGGACGCTGCATCAGCCGGAGGTTCAGACAGAGTGCCGCAAAGTTCTGCAAATTCATGCGCCGAGAGAGAGGCCACCCAGCTTCGGCCGGTGTACCATGCAGCACCTGCGTCGCGAATAGCCTGTTGGACCGCCTCGATTCGATTTTCTCCATAGAGTAAACCCGCTGAGAGCGCTATGAAAAGCACAGCTTTATGTATATTCATACTTTCCTCATTTGATAAGTAACAGCTTTTGACGTAACACCTCCCGCCTGCCTTCGGCAAACGACAAGGCAATTTGAGCGAAATAGATGCCGGTGGGCATGCCTTCGGCATCCCATACCCAAACCTGCCTGTTGTTCGAGCAGCGGGTCACAGCCGACTGATAGACAAGCCGGCCGCGCGCATCCGAAATGTTCAGTTGGGCAACGGCCGGTTTAGCTAAAAAGGCAACGAGCGAAACCGATGTATTGAAAGGATTGGGAGCGGCAAGCAGCGAAGCCGAGTGCGTTATTGAATATGAGCGGACGGCTGCAGGTTCTTGTTCCGGTTCGACTGAGCTTGTAAAGACGTTGAAATCGTCGAGAAGCACGCCGATACTTCCGGAGAAGGCATCGGAGACGAAACGAAAGCGGAACCAAGCCTTTTGCGCTCCGCATGTGAGCAGATCGACGAAATCGATCATCCGTCGACGCCAAGGCGGCTGCATTCCCGAGAGAATGTCGACGGACCGCCAATGCAGGCTGTCGCTGCTGATCTCAACCACACAATAGTCCCCGTCTTCGGTAAAGACGCGCGCCCAATAGGTGACGATCAATGTATCGACATCCTGTAAAACGAAACCAGGGGAAAAAGTGAGCACCGCATTCATATTTTCCGGATAAGGATAAACGCCGCCGTTGATGTGGGCGGCACCGCTGCCTTTGTGTCCGTTCAGTTTAGAGGTAACGGCCCAGCCGCCGCGGAAATCCCAAAAGCCGGTTTCGGCCTCGAAATCATCGAGCAAATGGGTTGCCTGCACGTCGCAGCTCAGTGTGTCGTTAAAGCGATTCAGATCTTTTTCCAAGCCGGACAAAAAGACCAAGAGCTGCATCGGGGTCACTTTGACGGGACGAAAGGGTTTGAACCGGAATGCAAGTTCACCGGATAGCGCAGGCAGAGACAGATTGAGAGTATCGCTGTAAAGAAACGCGTTTTCAGCGGCAATTTGACAAACGAGCGAAATTCGATCGACTGCATTGAGGCCGATGTTTTCGACGACAACGCCAAAAGGCACCGAGGAAAGAAGCGGAAACCCCGACGGCGGCGTTTCGGTTTTCACGAGCCGGACATCCCATTCCGGCGGCAAAACATTCAAACGGCAATGTACCTGAAGGCTGCTGCCTGAATTACCGGAAATGAAAATCAGGCGCTCATAGCTTCCGGCCGGAACTGCCCTGGCGTTAAAAACGACGCGCACAGCGGCGGAGGAGCCGGCGCTCAGTGTGCCTGCGCCGTTGACGATGGTCAGCCAGTCGGCAAGCGAATCGGCGCTTAGACTGCTCTCCATGCAATAATACTGCATCGGCGCAGATCCGATGTTCCGCAGGATAAAGCTCAGCGTATCGGTTCGGCCGTATTCGATCGACGATTCGAGCTCCATCGTCGAGGCGGTCAGTTGTCCGGAAGATACTTCATCCCAAATGCACCATACCGCTTCTCCGAAATGGACTTGTCCCCAACGAATGCGAAAATAACCCGATTCGCCCCAATTTTTTCCCCAGCTGTTTTTGGCTATCCAGCAGCGTTCATCATCGTTCCAGCCGACAATGAGCACCGCATGCCAGCCTTCGGAAGCGCCGTAGACGTGCTCATAGATGCCGCGCTTGTAAGCGTAAAAATCGGCAAAAACCTCAAAGGCGGCCGAAACGGGATGATAGAGCAGCGCGGTTTTGATGTTTTCGATTTGCGCTTCGCCATAGGTCACGTAGCCCCAATCGGGAATAGTTACGGTCTGGAGATGCCAAAGCGCTTCTGCGGCGGCGCACGGAACAGTCGATTTAGCGGCATACGGCAGGCTTTTTTCAGGCGGCACGCCCACGTCGCGAATGAAATGAAGGGCAAGATCGACTCGACCGCCGTTTTCGCAGTCACCGGCGCCGCTGCAGGAAAGCAAGATCTGTTCCGATAGATCGAGAGTTGAATCGGCCGTCTGCCTGCGGATGTTCCACCAGGATTCGACCTGCGCCACGGCGGAAAAGGCCCAACAACTGCCGCAGGCGCCCTGATCGCGCACCGGCGTCACCCAATTGCCGCCTGCATCACGCCAGTCGAAACGGGAGGGCAGTGGGCCCAATTGAGGTAAAGACAACAGAGCAGGGGCTGTACCTTTGAGTGGTGAATCGGTCAGTCCTAAACGACGCCTGCGTTCTTCACCCGAAAGCTCCGTCAGTTCGTTCGAAGAGGCGCTCCATGCGGCGCCCTGCTCACGAATTGCCCGCTCCACCGCCGCTATGTCCACCGTCGCAGCGCCGAACAGCGAGGAGGAGAAAAAAATCGTAAGAAGCAGAATAGCCTTAGCCCAATCCTTTTGCTTAAAAAGGTAATGATCTACCGGGCAACCAAAGGCGTAACGAGACAGGCTCAAAGAAGCACCCTCTGCCGAACACTTTACTCAATATAAGAGCGCAACGGATAAAATTCAAGCCGTCAATCCGCAACTTTTCCGTCTTTTGAATGCCAATTTTTCTTAAATTATCGTGTCAAACACATGGGACGGAACTATGAAAGTAATCATCATAACCACCGGCGGCACGATCGAAAAGACGTATGATGAAGAGGAGGGAACGCTGACCAATCGCGGCTCCCAGCTGCAGCGCATGCTCAAACGGCTGCGATTGCCTTACACTCAGATCCACCATATCGATCTCTTGTGGAAAGACTCACTCGAGATGACCGATCACGACCGTCAGATCATCTGCAACACCGTCACCAACTTTTTGCCGGAAAAGTCACCCGTGCTCATCCTCCACGGCACCGACACCATGGAACTCACCGCTCAGTATCTATACGACCGTCTCATGCCTATCCCCATTCCCCTGATTCTCACCGGCGCCATGAAACCGTTCGGATTCGAAGATTCCGATGCACTGCAGAATTTCGTCGAGGCGCTCTTTGCCTGTCGATTGGCGCCTCCGGGTATTTATATCTCTTTCCATAACATGCTGCATCCGATGCCCGGAGTGCGCAAAGACCGTCTGCGCAAGACGTTTATCAGCGACGCCTGTCGTTAAACTTTCTGTTCAATGGAATTATTTTCTTCCGCTAATAGGCGGATCTGCTCCTCTTCCAGACGATGCAGCCGCCATTCGGGGTGCGCTTGGGCTCCGATCGAGCGAAAGAATCGTTGCGCCGGTTCATTCCAATCCAGAACCGCCCATTCCATGCGGCCGCAGTCGTGGGCTCTCGCTATAGTCGCCAAAGCCGCCATCAGCGCCCGACCGACGCCGGAGCGGCGATACTCCGGCAGGACGAAAAGATCCTCCACATAGAGCGTCGGCCGGCCTAAAAAAGTCGAAAAAGTAAAGAAATAAAAAGCCATTCCGATTGCCTGACCCTCCCTTTCAGCCAGCAAAGCGTGAAAATAGGGTAGATCGCCGAAACCGAAACGCAGCAACCGCGCTTCCGTCGCTTCGACCTGATGCGCCAAGTTTTCATATTCCGCCAAGTTGCGAATAAAGCGGAGAATCGTCGTGATGTCCTTTGCTTCTGCTTTTCGGATGTGCATGGTTCCCTTTCCCAAAACTTGTCCTCCAGCCAAGCCGATAAACTCCTTGAAATTCGACGGGCGAATGGCTATTTTGCAAACGCCATGAAAAAGGTAATTGTCATTTTTCTCATTGCGCTCGCGCTTTGCACATGTGCAAACCAGGGTTTTCCTCCCGGCGGACCCGAGGATAAAACGCCGCCGCGCGTGATTGCTTCCTTTCCGCCCAAAGATTCGACCGGCGTTTCACGTACAACAAAGGTGCAAATATTGTTCAGCGAACCGGTCCTGCCGTTTACCGTGGAAAAGGCGCTGTTCATTACGCCGTTTGTCGGCGAGCGCCTCAAACTGAAATGGCATCGCGATCGACAGTTGACGATCCAGTTCAGCGACTCGCTGCTGCCGAACCGCACTTACGTCGTCACCATCGGCGCGGGCGCCAAGGACCGCCGCAATAATATGATGAAAGAATCCTTTACACTAGCCTTTTCTACCGGCGAACACCTCGATCGCGGTCAAATCAGCGGTAGACTTTACGGCACCGATTTGGGCGGTGCGCAGGTTTGGGCTTACGATCTGTCCCTCACGCCAAACCCCGATCCCTCCCGCCATACGCCGCTCTACGCCACGCAAACCGGTGAGGAGGGTCTCTTTTGCCTTCCCTACATGGCATTCGGACGTTACCGTCTCTTTGCCGTCAAAGACCGCAATCTCAACAACCGCTACGATCCTGAATTCGATCTCATCGGCGTCGCCCATCGCGACGTTCAACTCGATTCCGTAAGCCGGATCGATTCTCCGCTGACCTTTCGTCTTGCCCAGCGCGACACCACGCGGCCGCGCCTCGACGCCGTCACAGTACCCGATCGACAACACGTCATCCTGCGCTTCAGCGAACCCGTTCGCGCGGAAGCCGCCCGCAGCGACAATTTTCTGATTGTAACCGGATCAGACACCCTTGCCGTTTTCGATGCCTCTTTTGATCCGCAGAACGCTGCTCTCTTACAGCTGACGACTGCGCCGCAGGAGTCAGGGCTTTATTATCAGCTGCAGATCAAAGAGATAAAAGATCAAAGCGGATTGACCATGGCCGCGCCGTCTTTGCCCGTCACTTTTTCCGGCTCGGCTCTGCCGGACACCGTCCGGCCGCGCTGCGTCGCCATGTCGCCGCGCGACAGCTCCCGTGCCGTGCCGATCAATTCGCCCATCGAAGTCTTTTTCTCCGAGACCATGGCGGAAGAACCTTTGACACGACTTTTTCACCTGGCCGATTCGAGCGGCAATCCTGTCAGCGGCAGTCTCGCTTTTCCTGCCGGTAACCGCCTTGTCTTCACCCCGCATCGACCATTGAGGGGTAAAATGCGCTACATGGTCAGCCTGCCGGCCGATTCGATCATGGATCTTGCCGGCAATCCGTTGGCCGATTCGCTTTTCCTCAAGCACTTTACCACCCTCAATCCCGACACCCTCTCCGCGATCGCCGGCGCCGTATCAGACGCCGACACTTCTGCCCGCGGACCGCTTTTTCTCAAAGCTGTGTCGGTCGGCGAGAAAGAGCCGCGTGCCTATGAACTCTGCCTTCCGGCTCCCGCCGGATTCGAATTTCGCGACCTGATGCCGGGCAGATACATTATCGAACTGTTTCGGGATGAGGACGGAAACGGCGAGTTTACGTTCGGAACACCCTATCCATTCCAGCCTGCGGAACGCTTTTTTGTCTATCCCGATACGATCGAAATCCGCTCGCGCTGGCCGAGCGACGGCGAATCGATTGTCCTCCCCCGCTGACCTGCCTGCAATGATGTTTGTCCGTCAATGAAAAAGCCCGAATCACTTGATTCGGGCTTTAGCGTCAGCTCTTTAACACCTCCTCGTGGGGGGAAGCGTGCGGCTCGTCGAGCGGATTTCCAAGGTCGAAAACCAGCTCGTCGTTTTGAGCGCGGATGGTGATCGATGCTCCGTCCGAAAAGACGCCGCGGAGCAGCTGCTCGGCCAAAGGATCTTCGACGTACCGCTGAATTGTTCGCTTGAGCGGCCGCGCGCCGTACACGGGATCAAAGCCGCGGTCGGCAATAAACTCCTTGGCGCCTTTGGTCAGCCTGATCTTGATGTTGCGATTGGCCACCCTCTGCAGCATCTCCTGTACGGTAATGTCGATGATGCGCACCATATCCTGACGGCTCAGCGGCCGGAACACCACCAGCTCGTCGACACGGTTGATGAACTCGGGATTAAAAGTATGCTTGACCTCTTCGATAATCCGATCGCGCATTTTTTCGTAATTCGATTCCTCATCGTCCTTAGCAAAGCCCATGCCGCCGCCTTTGCTCACTTGACGTGCGCCCAGGTTTGAAGTCATGATAAGAACCGTGTTTTTGAAATCGATCTTGCGGCCGAGGCTGTCGGTGATATGGCCTTCGTCCAAGATCTGCAATAGGATGTTGAACACATCGGGATGCGCTTTTTCGATTTCATCGAACAAAACGACCGAGTAGGGATGACGCCGCACCCGTTCCGTCAGCTGGCCGCCTTCCTCGTAACCAATGTATCCCGGAGGCGCGCCGGTCAGACGCGATACCGAAAACTTTTCCATGTACTCGGACATGTCGATGCGAATCAGCGCATTGTCGTCGTTGAACAGATAGCGGGCCAGCTCCTTAGCCAGGTAGGTCTTGCCGACGCCGGTCGGGCCGAGGAAAATAAACGAACCAATCGGCCGATTGGGATCCTTCAATCCGGCCCGCGTTCTGCGAATCGCCCGGCATAATAAGTCGATCACATTGTCCTGACCGACGACCCGCTTTTTCAGCTCTTCCGCCATGTTGAGCAGTTTGTCGGATTCGCTCTGCGCTACGCGCGTCACCGGTATTTTGGTCATCATCGACACAACCTCGGCGACGTCGTCGGCGGTGGCCACAGCCCAGTGCTCTTCCTGCTCGGCGTTCCAGCGCTGCTTGGCGCGCTCGAGCTCCTGTACTAGCTGCTTCTCCAAATCGCGCAGCTTGGCGGCCTTTTCGAAATTCTGCTTTCGCACCACCGCTTCCTTTTCCGCCCGTACCTTTTTAATCTCTTCTTCGATGGCGGCAATCTCTTTCGGTACAACAATGTTGGCTAAATGGACGCGGGCGCCGGTCTCGTCCAACACGTCGATCGCCTTGTCGGGTTGAAAGCGATCTGTGATGTAACGGTCGGAAAGATTGACGATTTCGCGGATGGCGTCTTCGGTAAAGCGCACGCGGTGGTGAGCCTCATAACGGCTCTGCAGGCCCTTGATGATGGCATAGGTCTCTTCCAAAGAGGGCGGATCGACCATCACCTTTTGGAAACGCCGTTCGAGAGCGCCGTCCTTTTCGATGTATTGACGGTATTCATCCAGCGTAGTGGCGCCGATGCACTGCAGTTCGCCTCGCGCCAGTGCCGGTTTGAACATATTGGAGGCGTCGAGAGAACCCGAGGCGCCGCCTGCGCCGACGATGGTGTGCAGCTCGTCGATGAATAAAATGACGTCGCGCTGCTTGACCAGCTCGTTCATGATCGCCTTCATCCGTTCCTCGAACTGGCCGCGATACTTGGTACCCGCGACAATGGCGCCGAGATCGAGCGTGACGACCCGCTTGTTGAACAGAACGCGCGGCACCTTCTTCTCGACGATGCGCAGCGCCAACCCTTCGGCGATGGCGGTTTTGCCGACGCCCGGTTCGCCGATGAGAACCGGGTTGTTCTTTTTTCGCCGGCTGAGGATTTGCGCCACACGCTGGATTTCCGCATCACGGCCGATGATCGGATCGAGCTTGCCCTCGCGCGCCATGGCCGTTAGGTCGCGGCCGAAATGATCGAGCGCCGGCGTCGGCGACTTGCCGCTGCTGCTTTCGGAACTTGTTCCAGTTGATTGCGAAGAAGAACTCTCGAGATTCTTGGTCAACTCGGCGGCAACCGCTTCATAGGTCACGCCGAAGCTGGTGAGAATCTGCGACGCCAACCCTTCGCGCTCTTTAACCAAAGCCAATAGCAGGTGTTCTGTGCCGATAATATCCGACTTGTAGCGCTCGGCTTCCATATAGGCGCTCTTTAGGATCTTTTCCGCCCGCTTGGTAAAAGGAATGTTGCCGAGCGTCATGGTCTCGCCGGACACACGGCCCGCATCTTCAACCGCCTGCTTGATCTCATCCAGATCACATCCCAGCGACAACAATATTTCGATCGCCATCCCTTCGCCTTCGCGAATGAGACCCAGCAAAAGATGCTCGGTGCCGATATAATCGTGACCCAGCCGCAGTGCTTCGTCCCTTGCGAACTGAATCACCATCTGCACTCTGCTGGAAAAATTATTCTTCATGTATGCTCCTAGAACCGCTTCTTCCTCTCTAACACATGAAAAGCGCTCAAGTTTCCCTTTTCTTTTTCGGTACTACTTGGCGGTGACACTCTGTTCAAAAAAAAGACACTCGCAAAGTTTCATTGACCGCTTGTTTCTACTAAATAATATAGGGTTAGAAAACAGCGATCGCAAGGTCTTCTTTTAATTTTCAATTTTCGTGCCGGCAGAAACGGAGATACGGCGGATTTTGCCGTCATAGAGTTCGATGATGCGGTCTGCCCGTTCAGCCAGGTCGCGGTTGTGTGTGACGAGGATCAGCGTTTGCCGCAGACCGCGACTGAGTCGCCACAAAAGCGCATGAAGGGCTTCCGCCGCCTCTGCATCAAGATTGCCGGAAGGCTCGTCCGCCAGCAGCAGTCGCGGCCGATTGATCAGCGCCCGCGCCACTGCCGCCCGCTGCTGTTCCCCGCCCGACAGCTCGTTGGGCCGATGATGCGCACGCTCTTCCAAGCCGACGGCGCGCAGCAATTTCATCGCCTCCTCCGTCAGCTCTTCTTTCGGTCTTCCCGCGATCATCCCGGGCATCATCACGTTTTCCAGCGCGGAAAACTCGGGCAATAGATGATGCGCCTGAAAGACAAAGCCGGAGGTCTGATTGCGCAATTTGGCCAGCTTTTGATCGTCAAACTGATAGACATCATGTCCGTCGATTTCGACGCTGCCGGCGGTAGGGCGATCGAGCATGCCGATGATATGTAACAGTGTGCTTTTCCCCACTCCCGACGGACCGACCACGGCGATGATCTCACCCTCGCTGACCTCGAAACTGATGCCCTTGAGCACGCGCAGCTCGCCGTTCGGCATCGGGTAGCTTTTTTGCAAATCCGTGACCCGCAAAATAACCGGCGCCGATTTTTGCCGGCTTACAGAAAACTCTGCCGAATTACTCATAACGAATCGCCTTTACCGGATCCAATTTAGCCGCTCTTGCCGCCGGATAAACCGCCGCCGCATAAGTAATGAGAATCGCCGCCGCCGAAATCATGACGAAATCGGTCCATTTCATCAAAATCGGCAGCCAGTCGATGATATAGATGTCATTAGGCAAGGAAAAAAAGCGGTACCGATATTGCGCCCAGCATAAAGCATAGCCGATAATGCAGCCGAGAACGGTCCCGACAATACCCACCAACAGACCCTCGAAAGTAAAGATGCGGCGAATGCCCGCGTTGGTGGCGCCCATCGCCTTGAGCACGCCGATCTCGCGCGTCTTTTCCATGGTCACCATGATCATCGTCGAAATGATGTTGAAAGCCGCCACCATGATGATCAGGCTCAAAATGATAAAAGCCGCCCATTTTTCGATCTTCATCCAGGCAAACAGATTTTGATTAAGATCGAACCAGGTGAGAACCCGATAGGGATAGCCCAGCTTTTCATTGAGCAGCGCTTCCACCACGGAAGCGTTTTCATAGTGGTCGAGCCGTATTCCGATGCCCGACACTTTAGTACCCATGCGAAAAAGCTTTTGCGCCGCTTCGTTGGAAATGTAGGCCATGTTGTCATCGAATTCGAACAGACCGGTCTCGAAATAGCCGGTGACCACGAACTGCATCATTTGCGGCATCTGATTGACGCGCGTCACGTCCTCGAAACTGGCAAGAATCACTTTGTCACCGACGCTGACCATGAGGCGATCGGCCAGGTTGAATCCCAGCACAATACCCGGCAACGGCCGGCCTTCGTCAGTCTCCACCATGCCGACATCGAGGGCGCCGTATTTAATGCTCTTTTTGATTTCCGTGACGTTTTCCACCGTCTGCAGATCGATGCCGCGAATGATCAGTCCCGTAGTCTCGGTTTTCGAGCGAATCAGACCCTTTTTGTGGATGTAAGGCGTCATAGCGACGATGTGCGGCGTTCCCTTGATTCGCGCCATGATTGCCGCGGGGTCTTCGATGCCGCGGTCGTTAAAGGTCCGCACCTTGACGTGTGCATCCACGCCGATAAAGCGGGAACGCACTTCCGATTCAAACCCGTTCATGACCGAGAGAACGATGATCAGTGCGGCAACGCCAATCGTCACACCGAGAATAGAGATGTAAGAAATCAGCGAAATAAACCCTGTCTTGCGCTTGGAGCGCAAATAACGGAGGGCAATAAAGAGCTCGTAGGACATGGATAAATTCTCGATCTATTTTTCGGGTCGCATGGTCGGGAAAAAGATGACGTCGCGGATCGAGGGTTGATCGGTCAGCAGCATGACCAAGCGATCGATGCCCATGCCCAGACCGGCGGTGGGCGGCATGCCGTATTCCAGGGCGCGAATAAAATCTTCGTCCATGACCTGGGCTTCTTCGTCGCCGGCCTCGCGCAGCTTCATCTGCGCTTCGAACCGGCTGCGCTGATCAATGGGGTCGTTCAGCTCGCTGAACGAGTTGCCGATTTCGCGCCCGGCGACATACGGCTCGAATCTTTCTACCAGCCGCTCGTCGTTTCGATGCCGCTTGGCTAAAGGCGAAAGCTCGACGGGATAATCGCAAATAAACACAGGCTGGATGAGATGCGGCTCGACCTTTTCACTGAAAATCTCGTCGATGATCTTGCCCTCTCCCCAAAACTCTTCGATCTCGACGTGCATCTCCTTGGCCGCGGCGGCCAACTGTTCGCGCGAGAGACCGTAGAGCTGCCTGCCGGTGTACTTTTCGATCGCTTCAAAGAGCGGCAAACGCGGCCAAGGACCGGCCAGGTCGATTTCATGTCCCTGATAAGAGATTTTCGTCGTTCCCAGCACTCTGTCGGCAATATGGTTCACCATGTCTTCCACCAAGTCCATCATAAAATGATAGTCCTGGTAAGCCACATAGAGCTCCATCATGGTGAACTCGGGGTTGTGGGTGCGGTCGATCCCTTCGTTGCGGAAATCTTTACTGATTTCATACACGCCGTCATAACCGCCGACAATCAGCCGCTTGAGGTAGAGCTCATCGGCGATGCGCATGTAAAGATCGATGTCCAGAGCGTTGTGATGGGTAATGAACGGTCTGGCGGTTGCGCCGCCGTAGATCGGCTGCAGTACCGGCGTTTCGACCTCGAGATAGCCGCGGGCGTCCAAATAAGCGCGCATGGCGGAAATGATTTTGGAGCGCTTGATGAACACCTCCATGACATGGCGATTGACGATCAAATCGACGTACCGCTGACGGTAGCGCGCCTCGGTGTCGGCAAAAGCGTCATAGACCACCTTGACGCCGTTTTCTTCTTTTTCCTTGACGATCGGCAGGGGGCGAAGGTTTTTCGTCAGCAGTTCCAGCTTTTTGACGACGACGGTGATTTCGCCGGTCGAGGTCTTCATAACCTCGCCCTCCACACCGATGATGTCACCGATATCCATCAGCTTGAAGAGGGTATATGCAGAATCGCCGACCTGATCAGTGCGCACATAGATCTGCAGCCGCTCGCCGCCGTCCAACAAATGCGCAAAAGAAGCTTTTCCCATGCGTCGGATGGCGATCAACCGCCCGGCCACGGCTACACTTCGGCCTTCCATTTCCGCAAAATTGTGCAAAATTTCTGCCGCCCGATGCGTCCTCGCAAAACTGTAGGCAAACGGATTGATCCCCATCTGACGAATCTGCGCCAGCTTTTCGCGCCGATTGCGCATGACCTCGTTCAGCTCGGCTGTATATTCCTCATGATTCATGCCGTCGATCTCCTGTTCTGTTTAAGGTCGGCAGCTCATTCATGCTGCATCTGGATCAAATAGGCGTGGATGAACTCGTCCAGTTCGCCGTCCATAACTGCCTGTATGTCGCTCGTCTCATAGCCGGTACGATGATCCTTGACGAGGTTGTAAGGGTGAAAAACATAAGAGCGAATCTGATTTCCCCAGGCAATGTCCTTTTTGGTATTTTCCAGCTGCGCCTTTTTGGCCGCTTCCTCTTCCAATTTAAGCTGATAAAGCTTAGAAAGCAGCATTTTCATGGCCGCTTCTTTGTTGCGATGCTGCGACCGCTCGTTCTGACACTGCACGACGATGCCGGTCGGAATGTGCGTAATGCGGATGGCGGAGCTGGTCTTGTTGACGTGCTGCCCGCCGGCGCCGCTGGCGCGAAACGTGTCGATCCGCAGATCCTTTTCGTCGACATCGACTTCAATCGCATTTTCCACTTCGGGATAGACAAAGACCGAAGCGAAAGAGGTGTGTCGGCGACTGTTGGCATCGAACGGCGAGATACGTACCAGCCGGTGTACGCCCGCCTCGGCCTTTAAATAACCGTAAGCATAGGGGCCGGTCACTTCAATAGAAACGCTCTTGATGCCGGCTTCCTCTCCGGCCTGAAAATCGAGAATTTCTTCTTTAAAACCGCGGCGCTCGATCCAACGCTGATACATGCGCATCAGCATCTGCGCCCAATCCTGCGATTCGGTGCCTCCCGCCCCAGGGTGTATGGTCAAAATGGCGTTTTTGGCATCCTCCGGCTTGCCGAGCATCTTGCGGAACTCGAGCGCCGAAAGCTCCTTTTCCCATCGCGCCACTTCCTGTCGGATTTCTTCACCGACCGCTTCATCCTTCTCCTCATCAGCCAGAAGCAACAAATCGCGGCATTCTTTCAAGCCGGAATCGATCTTTTTCCAGGCATCTACCCACTCGCGGCGTTCGGCGATTTCGCGCATCACCTTTTGCGCGCTTTCGTTGTCGTTCCAAAAATCGGGTTGATGCGTGCGTTTCTCCAGCTCGGCAATTTCACTTTCCTTCTTATCGAGCTCAAAGGTGCCTCCGCAGCGTTTCCTGACGCTCGGTCAGCTCTTCAAGAGTCGTTTTAATATCCTCGAACATATTTCTCCTTTTGAAATTAGGAACAATAAATATAGTCAAACATCAAGAAAGAATCAAGTCGTTAAAAACCATGTAAAAACAAAGATTAGACCTCTGTCGGCCCCATGGGCATGCTGCAAGAACACATTTGAAAACAAGGATTATTTTACTAAATTTTATTTGCTAAAATGGATAATGATCCTTTACAGGAATTCCATGAACCGCAAAAATTCATTATTGAAAAACGCCAAGATGAAAAAAGTTTCCCTATCTTCGATTCAGCCGAAGCAAATCTACAAGTATTCGCTCTATGCGTTCGTTGCGTTTCTGCTTTTTGGGATCGCTTTGATTGCGTTCTTTTCGCAGGATCTGCCGTCGTTTTCCCAATTGG
The DNA here is from genome assembly GCA_034505495.1 of candidate division KSB1 bacterium. NCBI lineage: Bacteria > Pseudomonadati > Candidatus Zhuqueibacterota bacterium. The sequence goes on from JAPDQV010000022.1 coordinate 38,092, forward strand.
AAAACTATTCTCCCGAATTGGCCACCAAAGTCTATAGCGCCGACGGTAAATTGATTGATGAATTCTTTGCCCAACGACGCTTTTACACACCGCTTAAGGATATTCCTCCCGATTTGATCCATGCCGTTCTGGCGGTAGAGGATCATATTTTTTACCAGCATTGGGGCATGTCGCCAATGCGATTTGCCTATGTTACGGCGCGCTTTCTCTTTACCGGCAACCGTTCGCAGGGCGCCAGTACTCTGACGCAGCAGCTGGCCAGACGCCTCTATTTGACGCCGGAAAAGTCGGTCTCGCGTAAAATTAAAGAAATCATCACTGCGGTTCTGCTCGAGCGTACCTACACAAAAGACGAAATCCTCGAGATGTATATGAACCAAATGCAGTTCGGCTATTCGACGTACGGCGTCGAGTCGGCGGCGCGCTACTTTTTCAACAAGTCGGTCAAAGATTTAACGCTTTCCGAATGCGCCATGCTGGCCGGTGTGGTCCAGTTGCCGGGCGTGTATAATCCCTACCGCAATTATGAGCGCACCAAAGAGCGCCGCAATCTGGTGCTCAAACGCATGCTCGAAGAAAAGTTTATTACACCGGAGCAGTTCAAGCAGGCGGTTGCCGAAGAGATCGTCCTCAAGGAACGCAACCTGGAACCGCCGATTGATGACGCTTCTTATTTTACCGAACATGTCCGTAGAATTCTTTATGAAAAATACGGCTATGATATTTACGAATCCGGTTTGCGCATCTATACGACCTTGGATACGCGGGCGCAGGCGGCGGCCAACCGCGCTGTTCGGGCCCATTTACCGAATTATCAGCGCCGAGTGACGCGCGCCTATCGTAATCCTTCCCGCTTCAAGACCATCTGTCCTCCCAGCCTGCTGAAGGAAAAGAGTCTGGCGGAGATCATAAAGGATCAGGCGTTGGTCGACTCGTTGATCAATGAACATTGCCGCGTTCAGGTCGCGTTCGTCGCCATCGATCCGCGCAACGGTCACATTCTGGCCATGGTCGGCGGACGCAACTTTGAAGAGAGCGAATTCAACCGCGTGACCCAAGCACTGCGTCAGCCGGGTTCAAGCTTTAAGCCGATCCTTTACACGGCGGCGGTCGATAACGGACTGATGCCGTATTACACCAAACTCAATCAGCCAGTAACGGTGGAAAATGTGGACGGAGCCGGCGGACGCTGGACTCCGGTCAATTTCGACGGCAGTGTCGGCGGACCGACCACTTTGCGCGAAGCGCTGCGCCGCTCGCTCAACCTCGTTTCAGTGCGACTGATTCGCGAAGACATTCCGCCCAAAACGGTCATCCAGTACGCCCGCAATCTGGGCATTACCGCACCCTTGGAACCTTACGATGCCCTGGCGCTGGGCGCCAACGGCATCAAACCGATCGAAATGGTTTCGGCATACAGCGTCTTTGCCAATAAGGGCGTCTGGGTCGAGCCGATCGCCATCCTGCGCATCGAAGACCGATACGGAAACGTCATCGAGTCGTTTGAGGCGAAAAAGAAAGGGGTTTTGCGGGAAGAGACCGCTTACATTATGGCCAGCATGCTGCAGACGGTTGCAACAAAGGGCACCGGAGCCATGTCGCGCTCGGTTTACAAATTCTACCACCCGGCCGGCGGTAAAACCGGCACCACCAACCGCTACACCGATGCCTGGTACATCACCTTTACGCCGTTGCTCGCATCCGGTACATGGGTAGGTCTCGATGATCCGGCCATGTCGCTCGGCGATCGTCAAACCGGCGCGGTGGTCGCGCTGCCGATCACTGCTTCGTTCATGCGCATGGCGGTGGACACGCTGAACATTCCGCCGGTGCCGTTCGAGCGGCCTCCCGGCGTGGTCGACGTCACCATCTGCCTGGACTCGCAAAAGCTGGCGACCGAGCATTGCCCCAACGTCGTCACCGACCTCTGCGATGTTCGCTATATGCCCGGAGTCTGCACCCAACATGGCGAAGGCAAAGCGAAACAGAACTCTTCGCAAAGACGACGAATAGGATTTTAGCTTTTCCTGATTCCAATTTGGCGTTTTGCAGATTCTGGTTATGCAGCGCATCTCCGTTTACAATTGGAATTGATACGGATTATTCTTATTTTAATTAATAAAATGATAAATTTGACGTTATGAGGATAAATCCATGAAAGATGCACATGATATGAAACTCAAGATCGGTTTGGCCGAAATGCTCAAAGGCGGCGTGATCATGGACGTGACGACGCCGGAGCAGGCCAAGATTGCCGAGGCGGCCGGCGCCGTTGCCGTGATGGCCTTGGAACGCATACCGGCCGATATTCGCGCGCACGGCGGCGTGGCGCGCATGTCCGATCCGGCGGTGATCAAAGCGATTCAAAAGGCGGTGTCGATTCCCGTCATGGCCAAATGCCGCATCGGTCATTTTGCCGAAGCGCAGGTCCTCGAAGCGCTCGGCGTGGATTTCATCGATGAAAGCGAGGTGTTGACCCCGGCCGATGAAGAATATCATGTCGACAAGTGGAAATTCAAAGTGCCGTTTGTTTGCGGCTGCCGCAATCTGGGCGAGGCGCTACGCCGCATTGCCGAAGGAGCGGCCATGATCCGCACCAAAGGCGAAGCCGGAACCGGCAATATTGTCGAAGCGGTGCGCCATATGCGCGCCGTGCAGAGCGGCATTCGCCGCATCCAAACGTTGGGTGATGAAGAACTCGTAACCGAAGCCAAGAACCTCGGCGCGCCGGTGGAGCTGGTTCGCCAAGTCAAGGAGCTCGGCCGTCTGCCGGTGCCCAACTTTTCGGCGGGAGGCGTAGCCACTCCGGCCGACGCTTCGCTGATGCGTCAATTGGGCGCCGAAAGCGTATTTGTCGGCAGCGGCATTTTCAAGTCGTCCAATCCGGAAAAAATGGCGCAGGCCATCGTCACGGCCACCACGCACTATATGGATTTCGATCTCATTGCCCGCGTTTCCGAAGGGCTCGGCGAACCGATGCGCGGCATCGAAATCGACAAAATACCCGAAGCCGAACGCATGGCGGATCGCGGATGGTAAAAATGGACGTTACAATCGGCGTGCTGGCGCTGCAGGGGGATTACGAGAAACATCTGCAAATGCTCCAACGCCTCGGATGCGGCGGACGGCTGGTTTATACAGCGGCGGATCTGCAGGCTTGCGACGGCCTCATCGTCCCCGGCGGCGAATCGACGACGCTCATTCTGCTCATGAAAAAGCACGGCCTTTGGGAACCGATTCGCGACTTTGCACGCCGGCGCCCCTATTTCGGCACCTGCGCGGGCTGCATCGTCGCGGCGCGCAGCGTGCTCGGCCATGAGCAGGAATCGCTCGACCTGATTGACATTGCCGTGGAGCGCAATGCCTACGGTCGACAGGTCGATTCCTTCATCGACGAGGTGCAGATCGTCCTAAACGGCCAATATGGGGTCTGCGAGGGCGTCTTTATCCGCGCCCCCAAGATTCGCGCTTTGGGGGAAGGAGTGCAAACGCTCGGCAAACACGGCCGTGACGTCGTGTTGGCGCAGCAGAAGCATGTTCTCGTCTCCACGTTTCATCCGGAGCTGACGGACGATCCGACCATTCATCGCTATTTCCTTGATCTCGTGCAGCACCGCAAAGCAGCCGGTTGAACTGCCGGCGGTAAGGAAGAATTATGTTTTTATTCGATGAGAGGGGCATCAAGTTGGAAGGCGTCGATTTCTGGCTGGATGCGCAGCGGGCGACGCCCTTTTCCTTCGTCTCGCACGGCCATTCCGATCACCTCAAGAACCACGCACAGATTTTGGCGACGCCGCCGACGATTCTTTTTCACGCCCTGCGCGCTCGTCAAAAAAAGGCCGTAGCGCTCGACTATCATCGCCCCTATTTCGTCGGTGATCTCAAGATCGAGCTGTATCCCTCCGGCCATGTGTTGGGCGCCGCCATGATCCGCATCGAGCGCAATGGCCGCTCCCTGCTCTATACCGGCGACTTTAAAATCAAAGCAGGACTGACGGCGGAGCCGATCGTTATCCCCCGTGCCGACATTCTGATCATGGAATCGACCTTCGGCCATCCCGCTTTCACATTTTCCGAGGAGGGCGATCCTAAAGCCCAACTTTTGGATTTCATCGAAGAATGTATCCGCAAAAAAACGACGCCGGTGGTGATGGCCTACGGCCTCGGCAAGGCGCAGGAGGCAATGAAGCTGCTCGGCAGTGCCGGATATGACGTTCGCGTACACCACGACGCTTGGCGGATCGCCCGCATTTATGAGCAGTTCGGCATCTCTTTTGAGGGATGCAGTCTCTGGCGGCACGAGCCGCTGAACGGCCGTCAGGTGTTGATCATTCCTCCCCACGCCGTGCGATTTCGGCGCGCCGCCGGTCTGCCGGTAAAGCGGCGCACCGTGCTGCTTTCCGGTTGGGCTAAGAGTCCGCTCGGCAACCGCTTCGGCGCGGATCACTGCATTCCCTTGAGCGATCACGCCGACTTTAACGAGTTGATTTTCTTTGTCCGACAGGTTCAACCGCAAAAAATCTACACGCTGCACGGCTTTGAGGATTTTCCGCTTTACCTTCGCGACCTCGGATATGATGCAGAATATCTCTCATAACACCGCAACCAGGGGGTAAAGCACATTTCGGCAGAATGAAGAACATTTCGGCGTACATTGCAAAGGATGTCTGCCTGCGTATGGCGGAAGAAATTCGCGCTGCAGGGGGCAATGAAGTCTTTTTTCTCGGCTATTTGGATGATGACTTGATCGTTCATGACGTCATTGCTGCAGCGCGCGGCAACGAAGCGGCGGTTCCGGCCGTCATGCAGGCGGCGCGCGAGGCGGACGTGGTCATCCACAACCACCCGTCCGGCCCTTTGACGCCCTCTGACGCCGATCTGTCTATTGCCGCCCGCCTGGCGGATTTCAGCGTCGCTTTTTACATCGTTAATAACCGCGTCGACGATCTTTACGTCGTCGTCGAACCGTTCGTACCGACGGAATGCAAACCGCTGGATGCGGAAGCAATCACCGCGCTTCTGGCTCCGAACGGTCCCATCGCCAAGCAGCTGCCCGATTATGAGATCCGGCCGCAGCAGGCCGAAATGATCCGAGCCGTTATCCGCGCCTTTAACGAAAACCTTGCATTGGCGGTTGAGGCCGGAACCGGCACCGGCAAGACTCTGGCCTATCTGTTGCCCGCCATCTACTGGGCCAAACAGAATAAGGAACGCGTCGTCGTCTCGACCAACACCATCAATCTGCAGGAACAGCTGATCAAAAAGGACCTCCCGCTGCTGCAAAAAACTTTGCCGATCGGGTTCGATGCGGTGCTGGTCAAGGGGCGCTCCAACTATGTCTGCCTGCGCAAAGTGGACGAGATCGCCGGTGAATTTGACTTCGGCCTGGATGACGAAGAGCACGAAGAGCTGCAGGAGCTGATCCGCTGGGCGCGCGCTTCGCAAGACGGCAGCAAAGCGGATCTTGCCTACATTCCTTCGAACGATGTCTGGGAGCGCATAGCCGCCGAAAGCGACGCCTGCACGCACGCCAAGTGCCTTCACTTTCGCGATTGTTTCGTTAATAAAGCGCGACGGAGAGCCGCCCGTGCCGAAATCCTCGTCGTCAACCACCATCTTCTGTTTGCCGATCTGGCCATCCGACGCCAAACCGGAAGCTTTCAGGACGCCGCAGTGCTGCCGCCTTACCAACGCATTATCTTTGATGAAGCACATCACATTGAAGACGTGGCCACCAACTATTTCGGCAGTCAAGTCACCCGCTCAGGGCTGCAGCGCATTTTATACCGCCTGCACCACCGCAAAAAAAATCTGGAAAAAGGCTATCTGCACACCCTTCGCCTTCGTATCCTGAAGCACTCCGGCAAACTACCGGCGGAGCTCAGCGAAACCCTTGTTGCGGAGGTGCACAACAAATTGGCCCCGAACGCCGACAGTCTGCTCGAATCCATTCACTATGCCATGGACCGTTTGTTTGAAGTCGTTTTTGCGCATACACCGGAAGAGGGCGATAATGAGCGCAAAATCCGTCTTCTGCCGCAAACTGTCGATGCACTGTTTGTCGAGACCGGCCTCGCTGATCTCTTTCGCGAGATGATGCAGGCTCTGCGGCTCTATGCTGTAGACCTGCTGCGCTTCTGCGGCGAAACGAAAAAGCTGCGCGCTTATGTGCAGGAAGACTGGGAAGCTCTGACCATCGACATCGAAGCGCAGGCGGAACGCTTGGCGGCCGCCGCCGACATCCTGCAGCAGATCCTCTTTCAGGAAAGCGAAACCGAAATCCGCTGGATCGAGACGGCGCCGCGCAAAGTCGGCCGCCCGATTGTGCGGCTGCAGATCTCGCCGCTCGAGGTCAAGGGCATCCTGAAAGAAGCGGTCTTTGACTCCTACAAAACGGTGGTCATGACCTCCGCCACTCTTACGGTCGAAAATTCTTTCGCCTTTTGGGCGCAGCGCATTGGTTTCTACAGTCTGCCGAACACACGACGGAATGAGCTGCAGCTGCCGTCTCCGTTCGACTTTGAACGACAAGTATTGCTTTGCGTCCCTACCGACATGCCCGATCCCCGCGATTCCGGTTTTGCCGAAGCCTTGTCCAAGGCGGTCTTTAAAGCCGTCAGCATCACCCAAGGCCGCGCCTTTATCCTGTTTACTTCCTATTCGCTGCTGAACCAAACTTACCGCCGACTCAAAGAATCCTTGGAATTGACCGGTATTCAGGCGCTCAAGCAGGGCGATCTGAACCGACACGAGCTGCTTCGACAGTTCCGCCAGGACAAGACTTCGGTGCTGTTCGGCACCGACAGCTTTTGGGAAGGAGTGGACGTGCAGGGCGACGCACTGGAGAACGTGATCATTACCCGCCTGCCCTTTCAGGTGCCGAGCGAGCCGATCATTCAGGCGCGCTACGAAGCCATCGAAACGGCCGGCGGCAATGCGTTTATGGACTATGCCGTGCCGTTGGCGGTGCTCAAGTTCAAGCAGGGCTTCGGCAGACTGATCCGTCATAAAAATGACCGCGGCTGCGTCATCAGCTTCGACAAGCGGATTGTGGAAAAGGCCTACGGCAAACGATTCCTCAATTCCCTGCCGCAATGCCGCACCGTCATCGGACCGTCGGAATTGGTCTTTGCAGAACTCAAGCTTTTTTTTCAGTAATCAAATCATTCGGCAGTTTGGCACGCAAGGGGAGCTCTTGTATCCACACTTTCCTTTACTTCATGGAATTCCTTCTTGTTGTAAAAAACAGCCCAAAAGCGAACTCAAGGCGTATAATTGTTAAATAAACCTTGATTTTTTCCTGCAGACCTCCTAACATAAACGTTCATAATTGCCGTTGCGGCAAAAGAGGTTATGAGACTTTCCAACCTAAGAATTCGCAATCTCGTCACGGGCGAAGTTTATCAAAGGGGAGAACGCTGTTTCCGCGAACGCCGCGTCAAGCTGTTATCAATCGATAATGACCGCTTCGAGGCTGAAGTCACCGGAAAAATGGTTTACCGCGTCTCGGTTCAGGAGATCGGCGGCAACCTCTATTCGAGCTGCACGTGTCCCCACTGGACCACCTGCAAGCACGCCGTAGCAGCCATGCTTGCCGCCAAAGAATGGTACGAGGAGAACGAGCCCGAGCTGCAGCGCGCCAAACTGCGTCCGAATTGGAAGAAATTTCTCAAACAAGTCATCGACATCGACGCCGAAACCCCCTCGCTGCCCCCTCCGCCGCGCTGGCGCGTCATCTATCTGCTGCACCTTGCGCAGGAATCATGGTCGCTCACGCCGCAAAAGGCCTATCTGCGGCGTAACAATCAGCTGGGCAGGTTTTCGAACATCGGTGATCTGGACACCGACAGCCGCGAACTTCTTTATGCGCCGAACGACCCGATTATTATTTCCCATCTGCAGAAAATCGATTATCAAAGCAGCTCTTTTTATTTCAACCGCTATTTCGGCGGAACCCGCCAATTCAAGCCGAACATCTACCATTACAAATACGGCAGCCGGTTGGGGCCGCTCTTTGACCTCATGCGTGAAAGCCTCATTTATCTGGCCCCGTTCGATGAAAACTCGACTCCGCTGACCTTTCATCCGACCGAAGCGCGCATCGAACTCAAGTTCGAGCAGGAAGAAGACGCCTTTCGCCTGACGCCGCGCGTACTCCTCGACGGCGTCGAGTCGCTGCTCGACGGCGCCTACAAGGTTCTGACCGGCCATCCAATCTGGCTGCTGAAAGACAAGCGCCTCATTCGCGTCGGCAACCTCCAAGAAGCGGCACTGCTCATACCATACACCAAAAACGACGGCGCTTTGGTCATTCCGACCGAAGAATTTCCAGAGTTTTTGCGCCATGCGTTTCATTCGCTGCGGGAGATTGCGCCGGTTGAGCTGCCGAATTCATTGGTCGTCGGCCGTCGCGATCAGCTGACGGGCAAGCGGCTTTATTTGTCCGAAAGCGAACGATACCTCTACCTCGACTTGAAATTTCAGTACCAGGACGTCGAGATTGACGCCGGCGAGCCCTGGCCGACCTGCTATCGTCAGGTAGAAGACCGCATCGTGCAGGTCGTTCGCGATGTGCAGGAAGAGGAAAAGCTGCTGCAGCGGCTTTTGGATACCGGTCTGCGCCAGGCTTCGCGCGGTCGGCTTCAGATTATCGACACCAAGGCGCTCAACTGGGCGTTCAACAACCTTTCGCAACTGCAGGAAGAAGGTTACGAGCTTGTCGGTCGCGAAGCGTTGCAGCGCTTTCGGGTGCGGACCGGCGAGCCGAACGTTCGCGTCGCCGTCACCGACAAGATCGACTGGTTCGACGTCAATATTGAAATCGACGTGGAGGGCGTGCCGCTGCCGCTCAAAGAGCTGCGTCGGGCGGTACGTCAAAATAAGCGCCTGGTCAAGCTGGCGGATCAAAGCCTGGCGCTTTTGAGCGAGGAATGGTTCAACAAATTTCAACATCTTTTCCATTTGACCGTGCCGGAGGAAACCGGTGTCCGCGCCTCGAAAGTGCATTTGACGATGATCGATTCGCTCTTTCAGGAAAGCGCTGCCGCCTTCGAGGCCGACGAATCGTTCTATGAACAGCTTGCCGAGCTTACCGACTTTTCGTCATTGCAACCGACGCCTTTGCCCGAAAGCCTGGTACCGATCATGCGCAATTATCAAAAGGCCGGTTACGATTGGCTCAATTTTCTGCAGCAGTATCGCTTCGGCGGCTGCCTGGCGGACGATATGGGGCTGGGCAAGACCGTTCAAGCTCTGGCGATTCTGTTACGGGACAAGCAACGAGGCGTCGGAAAACCGTCGCTCATCATTTGTCCCACATCGGTGGTGTTCAATTGGGAAAAGGAGGTGCAAAAGTTCGCCCCCGAGCTGCGCGTTTTTCAGCACACAGGCAACAGCCGGCCGCGCGACTGCTCGGCGTTTGCCGAATTTGATATTATTCTTACTAGCTACGGCATCCTGCGGCGCGACATTTTTTTTCTGCGCGAGTATCGCTTTCATTACGTCATTCTCGATGAATCGCAAAAGATCAAGAATCCCCTTTCGCAGACCGCCAAGGCGGCGCGACTGTTACAGGCTGACCATAAACTGGTACTTACAGGGACGCCGGTTGAAAACAACACGATCGAGCTGTGGTCACAGTTCGCTTTTCTCAATCCCGGTCTGCTCGGGCCGCTGACCTATTTCCGGCGCGCCTTTACGCTGCCGATCGAGAAACACGGCGACGAACGCACGGCAAAGCTGCTGCGCAAGATCATCTATCCCTTTATTTTGCGACGCACCAAAGAAGGCGTGGAACGCGAACTGCCGCCCAAAGTAGAACAGACCTTCTTCTGCGCCATGAATCCGGTCCAAGAACAACTCTATATGCGCTGGCGCGATCATTATCGCGCCGTCATCCTCGACCGCATCGAACTGTACGGCGTGGAAGGGGCGCACATGAACATTCTGGAAGGACTGGTCAAGCTGCGGCAGATTGCCTGTCACCCGCAGCTCGTCGACCGCTCCGTCACTGAAGACTCGGGCAAGTTCGAATCGCTGAAAGAGCTCATTGAAGAAATTTTGGCCGAGCGGCATAAAGTCCTGATCTTTTCGCAATTCGTCAAAATGCTGCGCCTGATCCGCAATCATCTGGATGCGGGCGGAGTGACCTATGAATACCTTGACGGCCACACCACCGACCGCATGCAGCGCGTCGAACGATTCCAAAACGACGAATCGGTGCGGATTTTCCTCATCAGCCTCAAGGCGGGCGGAGTCGGCCTCAATCTTACTGCCGCCGATTATGTCATTCTCTATGATCCTTGGTGGAATCCTGCAGTAGAGGTTCAGGCGACCGATCGCGCGCACCGCATCGGTCAGGATAAAAAGGTCTTTGTCTACCGTATGATCACCAAGAACAGCGTCGAGGAGAAAATGCTCGATCTGCAGGCGCGCAAGCAAAAGCTGGTAGCCGATTTAATCACCACGGACAGCAGCTTTTTCAAATCGCTGACGCGCGATGATATCGAGATACTTTTCAGCTGAAAGCCGGAGGCCGTCATGATTCTGAATCATATCGAAGTCACTTTGACCGAAGCCGATTTCAACCTGATGATCGACCGCTATGCCCCGCGCGAGGGCCGCGTCAGCCGGCTAGGGCTGGATATTCGCGACGGCAATCTGGTCGTCACCGGCAGCGTCAAAGTTCTGCTGAATATCCCTTTTGAAGTCACCATGCGCCTGGAAAGCGACGAGCGCCGTCTCATCGCACGGCTCGTTTCTCTCAAACCGATGCGGCTGATCACCGATCAACTCAAGGAGACGATTCTCGACAAGATCGTCGAACGCATGCCGACCGGCGTCTCGCGCGAAAAAGACGCTCTGTTTTTCGACGTCAACAAAATTCTTGCAGGCAGAGGGTTTGCGGCCGATCTTCGCCTGCTTTCGCTGCACACGGCGAACGACGCCGTCACCTTGGAGCTGTCCGGCCCGCTCACGTTTGCCGAGGCGATCGCCTGATCCGTCGGCGAAACCTCTCGTTTTGGACCAAGTTGGAGGACTTGCCATGAAGCCTATCGGAGCGCACGTCAGCGCCGCAGGCGGCGTGGAATCTGCACCGCTGAACGCGCACGCCATCGGCGCGACAGCTTTCGCATTGTTTACCAAGAATCAGCGGCAGTGGACCGCCAAGCCGCTGACGGACGAGTCGATCGCCGCCTTTCGCGCCAACTGCGAACGGCTCGGCTATTCGCCCGATGTCATCCTTCCGCATGACAGCTATCTGATCAATTTAGGCAGCCCGGATCCGGAAGGGCTCGCCAAATCGCGCGCCGCTTTTCTCGATGAAATGCAGCGCTGTGAGGCATTGGGATTAGTTTTTCTCAATTTTCATCCCGGCGCGCATCTGAATCAAATGAGCGAAGAGGATTGTCTCAAGCGCGTTGCCGAGTCGATCAATTGGGCGCTGGATCAGACAAAGGGCGTTCGCGCGGTCATCGAAATTACGGCCGGACAGGGCAGCAACATCGGTTACACATTCGAGCATTTGCGCAGTATCATCGATCAGGTCCAAGACCGCAGCCGCGTCGGTGTTTGTCTGGACACGGCACATCTTTTTGCCGCCGGTTATGACCTGCGTTCCGAGGAAGCTTACGAAGAAACGTTCCGCCGCTTTGACGAAATCATCGGCATGGAATTTTTGATCGGCATCCATCTTAACGACTCTAAAAAGCCGCTGGGCAGCCGCGTCGACCGGCACGACAGTCTGGGCGACGGCCTGTTGGGCATGGAAACGTTTGCCCGTTTGATGCGTGACCCGCGGCTCGACCGCCTGCCTTTTATCCTGGAAACGCCGGCGCCGGAACGCTGGCCGGAGGAGATCGCCTGGTTAAAAAAATTGAGCTCATCCGAGAGCTGATTATTTCTCGCCGTTTGCCGAGCGCTCTATGCGAATAATGAACCTTTCTCCATTGTTAAATTAAACACAATATAACATGAATGGGGGAAAGCTTTTATTATTCGAGGAGGTGCAAAATGCAGAACAAGCTTCATCAAACTGCGGCTGCTCTGCTCGTCACCGCGTCTTTATTGTTTCCCCAAACCAACGTCGCCCCCTTCGGCAAAGCCTACACCTGGGCGCACAACCTCGATCCGCTCTCGGACGCGAATAAAGTCGAGTGCCCCGAGCTGAACGACAACGATCCGGATTCGGTCATTTGGTTGAGCCGTACGCCGCTCGGAGAGGCTGTCGACGACACCATCAACGCCTGGCAGGCCGCCGGCGTGGTGTGGGAAGGCGATTATGACATCACCGAAGTGGTCTATGTCAATGGCCCGTATGACGGCACTGTTTATGCGAACGGCGCCTTTTCCAAGGAGGGTTCTTTTCACCTCCAGATCACCCGCGACGGTACAACCTGGGAGAGCACTGAAATCAAAGAGGATCCGGAGTATACTTACTTTTCATGGGAAAGCGCAGCTTGGGGCGCGCTGGTGAGCGACGAAGCGTTCAGTTTCAAGGGCCCCATCGGCATCGTCAGGGGAGTACGGGTGACCGGCTGCGTGCACAACTGGGAGGCCGGTTCGTGGAACGCTTCCTGCCGGCAAATCATGGCATACGGAACGCCGACGCGCGTTAAAAACAAAATAACGACGGTTCCCGCCGGCTTCACTTTGCAGCAGAATTACCCCAATCCGTTTAATGCCGGTACGCAGATCACTTTTTATTTGCCCAAGCAGTCATTTGTAAAACTGATGATTTTTGATGTGAACGGCCGGGTTGTGGACCGGCTCATTGAAGGCACTCTTGAGGCAGGTCGGTTCACGGTTCAATGGAAGCCGCAGCAAGGAGAGGGCACATCAGGGATCTATTTGGCCCGTCTGATTGCCGTCAGTTCGGATCAAACCTACACCCGAACCATCAAGATGTCGATGATTAAATAAAGCATCCCTTATGCGGCAGGCTTGATTGGAAAGCGGACTCCAAAGCCTGCCGCCTCCAAATGAGCTTATGCGACGCGCCGACTACTTTTCCACTCCTTGATCCCGCCATTTGACCAGCTTTTTGATTTTTATTTTTTTCATCGCGGCGGTAACCGTTTCCATTTCCACCCCTTTGCCCTCGATTTCAACGAGAAAACGATCGGCGACCAGAACCTTCAGCTCGCCCGCTTCTTTGCTTTTGCTGTATTTGGCAAAGGCACGATGCCCTTGGTATTCAAAAGTCCTTTCGAACCCGTCGTCGGAGCGGCGCTGGATGTCGGCCGTCAGCCAAGCCGCCATGGCCGTCGCGGCAAGCTTTCGTACGTTACCGGTATCGGTCACTTTTATACGAACGCGGCCGCCCTTTTTGCCTCGGTATTCGGCGCGGGCATAGGAAATTTTGAGTCCAAACGCCGACGCGCGTTCTCCGAACAAATCGGTCCGCTTGAGCCCCTTGAACCGCTTCGGCAAGACCGATTTAAGCTTTTCATAATCGATCGGTTCGATCTTGAGTTCATCTTTGACTGCATTTTTAATCGATTTAAGCTTATCGACGGCCTCATCCACTTGCGCAGCCGAAGGCAAGGGTAACAAAGCCGAACCAAACAAAACACACCCATAAAAAAAAGAAAAGAGCTTCATACCCTTTCTCCTATTTGCCGATCAAGTATAGCGAAGCCTTGGCTTTTATGCAAAGGAATTCCTTTGGCTTTGCAGAAGCAGTTGCTTAATTTGAATAAAAGACCGCTTTCCGGTTATAAAAAGATGCCAACAGTATGGAGAACGGAGGCGGATGGAGCACGTTTTGGAGCATTACCCAATGGAGAGTGCGCAGGCGTCGGCTTTTCCGCAAGTGCGGGACGACGATGAGGCGGTAAGACTTTGCCGAAAGGGTTATCGACAAGCATACGGATTTTTAGTGAAATCGTACATGCAGCGGGCATACTTTTGCGCGCTCGGCCTCGTCGGTTCGCACGAAGACGCTCTGGATCTGTCCCAGGAAGCGTTCGTGCGCGCCTACCGCGCCATTGACCGCTTTGAGCTCGGCCGATCCTTTTTCGGCTGGTACTATAAAATCCTGCGCAATCTGTGTCTCAACTATCTTCGCGACAAAAAGCTGCATGCGCGCTCGTTCTCTGAAATCGGCGAGGTCGAACTGAATCATCTGCAGGATGAACGGCAGAGCGTCGATACCGCTGTGGAACAAACTGAGCTTAGAGAAAAAGTGTGGACGGCGCTGCATCAGCTCAAGCCGGCCGACCGCGAGATCATCTTGCTGAAAGATTTTCAGGATTATTCGTACAAAGAGATTGCGGATCTATTAGATATTCCCATCGGTACGGTCATGTCCCGCCTTTTCAATGCCCGCCGGAACTTGAAAAGCAAGTTGGAAAGGATCTATCCATGACTATCGAGCGAGAGAAATTCGAACGGTTGATGACCGCTGCGCTCGACGGCGAGCTGACTGCGGAGGAACGGCGCGAGTTCGAGGCTTTGCTGGATGAAAACGAGGAGCTGCGCCGAGAATATTTAGAGTATCAACAGCTCAAGGAGGTTACATCAACTATGAGACTCAAGATGCCTTCTCAAGAGGTGTGGGATCGTTACTGGCTTGACGTGTATAATCGAATTGAACGCGGCATCAGCTGGGTGCTGATTTCGATCGGGGCTGCGGTTTTGCTGGCCTACGGCGGCTATAAATTGGTTGAAGAGATTCTTAAGGACACCTCGCTGAGCTGGGCAGTCCGGTTGGCCGCGTTATCGCTGATGGGTGGGCTGGCGCTGCTTTTGGTTTCGGTCGCACGCGAAAAATGGTTTACCCGCAAAAGCGATCCCTACAAGGAGGTACTGCGATGATCCTCGTTACCTCGAGCAGCATTTCCGGCTATCGTATCGTCAAAACGCTGGGCTTGGTGCGCGGCAACACCATCCGCGCCCGCGCCATCGGCAAGGATATTTTGGCTCTTTTGAAAAACATCGTCGGCGGCGAGATCGAAGAGTACACCAAGTTAATGGCCGAGTCTCGCGAACAGGCGATCGACCGCATGAAGGCTGAAGCCGAGCGGTTGGGCGCCAACGCCATCGTCGATGTTCGCTTCGGCACCAGCCAAATTATGCAGGCAGCGGCGGAAATCCTGGTTTACGGCACCGCCGTGGTGATCGAGCCGGAAAAACGCTGACTTTAGGTAAGGGAGTCGCCGTTCAGCGCCTTCTCGATTTTTTTGCAGAGGGAATGCAACAGTCGAACGTCCTGCTCTTCGATCAATGCCATCCTTTCCATGAGACGGGTAAACAGGTCGGGATTTGCGGTATAACCGACTCGACGACAGAGGGCGGCAACCCGTTCGCGGAGGGCGGCGTATTCACCGGCGTCGGCGGGACGTTTTTCCTCCAAATCATAAGAGGAAAGAATAAAGGCATATACCATGACCGCCTGCGCCAAATTCAGGGAAGGATAGGAAACCGCCTGCGGCACGGTGGTCAAGAGGTCGCACAACTCTAGCTCATCATTGTAAAGGCCGCTCTCCTCCCGTCCGAACAACAGCCCGATACGATGGACGGCATTCCCCTTTCGCTGCAGAAATTCAGGCAGTTTGCGGGCGTCCAGATATTGACGGCGGAAGCTGCGGCGACGAATCGTGGTGCCGATGAGAAAATCGAGATCGGCGACGGCCTCGGTCAAATGGGCAAAGATCTGCGCCTGTTCCAGAATGTCCTGAGAGCCGTGCGCCACCCACTTGGCCCGCTCCGAAAGCGGATCACACGGATTGACCAACCGAAGGTTCGAAAACCCCATGGTCTTTAGCGCCCTCGCCGCGGCACCGAGATTTTCCGGCAGGCGCGGCTCTACCAAGATAAATGTAATCATTCCGATCAATTTGTCCTTTTTAATCTGCAGTGATCAAAGGTAAGTCGGATTTGTTTTCAAGGCAACTGTTGTTTCAAGTCCTACCTTGCATTTCAAGAGTTTTTTAATTATTATCTTATCGTTTGTAAGGACGGCAGCTGCCCAAGATTGCCGAAAAACGATGCCGCTTTTTGCCCTCAGCTGAGGAGACGCGGATGGATTCCGGAAAGCAGGATGCAACGATGAGCCGTCGCCGGGCTTTGCAGTCTATGGGTGCGGCCGCAGCGGCGACGGTGGTTCCACGTTACGTATTGGGCGGTTCCGGCTATACCGCCCCAAGCGACAAGCTGAACATCGCCATGATCGGCACCGGCGGGCAGGGCATGTGGAATCTAAAAAATATTTTGCCCAACGAAGACGTCCAGGTCATGGCGCTGGCCGACGTTGCCGAGGAAGCCGATTACAGCTGGTCTTATCACAAAGAGAGCGGCGGCCGTAAACCCGGCTACGAGGTTATCCGCAACCATTATCTCTCCTCTCCCAAGACCGCCGATTACCCCGACTGCCGAGTCTATGTCGATTTTCGCGAAATGCTGGACAAAGAAAAAGCGATCGATGCGGTATGCATCGCCATTCCGGATCATACGCATTACGTCGCCGCCATGGCGGCGCTGCAGCGGGGCAAGCACATTTATCTCGAAAAACCGCTGGCGCGAACGATCTATGAGGTTCGGCGCCTGACCGAGGCGGCGCGCGCTGCAGGCGTTGTAACGCAGATGGGCATTCAAGGCCATTCCGGCGAAGGGATTCGCCTCACGGTAGAGTGGCTGCGCGCCGGAGCGATCGGTACGGTGCGCGAAATTCACGCCTGGAGCGACGGCGTTTCCAAAGGTGCCTGCCTTGAGGGAGAGCCGGAACCGCAACCGGTGCCCGCAGGGCTGGATTGGAATCTCTGGCTTGGCCCGGCAAAATATCGCCCATACAACGCGTGTTACACGCCGAGCCGCTGGCGGACGTTTTGGGATTTCGGCACCGGCCACATGACCGATATGGGTATTCACCACATGGATCCCGCCTTTTGGGCGCTCGACTTGGGATATCCCGAATGGACCGAAGCACGCGGCGCCTGGGGCGATCGTGACAAACGGCCGTTTGCGGCGCTGCATTTCTTTCACTTTGCCGCTAAGGGCGACCGGCCTGCCGTCGATTTGACCTGGTACAGCGGCCTCAAACCGCCGCGGCCCGATGAACTGGAGCCGGGACGCGACCTGATCGGCAACGGCAACGGCATTTTATTCATCGGCGACAAAGGCAAAATCATGTGCGAAGGCTGGGGCGGAGCGCCGCATTTCATACCCGAAAGCCGACTGCGCGACTTTGAGCGCCCGCCGAAGACGCTGCCGCGCGTCAAGGGCGGCCACCATCGCGACTGGATCGACGCGATCAAAGAAGGCCGCAAAGCCTGTGCGGATTTCGACTATTCGGGACCGATCACCGAAAGCATCCTGATGGGCATCGTTGCTTTACGCACCGGCGAACGGCTCTACTGGGACGGTCCGAACATGAAGGCACTCAATTGCCCCGACGCCGAGCAATACATCGTGCCTGAATATTACAACGGCTGGACCTTGTAAGATTAGCCACGGAGACACGGAGAACACGAAGGAAAAAAGCAAAAGGCCATCCCTCTGTGACCTCCGTGCCTCCGTGGCAAAAAATACCTCTAATGAAAAATTGAGATCGATAGATATATTGCCACGGAGACACAGAGAACACGGAGAAAAAATACAAAAGAACATCCCTCTGTGCCCTCCGTACCTC